>JBOHHD010000132.1:0-3981 GCA_050700515.1 Pseudonocardiaceae bacterium | reverse complement strand
TTCCTGGAGCGAGCGGGTCGAGGGTTCCTGTGGTGCGCAGGTCGAGAGGCTGGCCAGGGCACGGCGCCCGGGAAGGAAGAAGTATTCACCACCGCGCACCGTAACCAGGGGAGGAATGGCAGTGATGAACCAGGGTGGGGAGCCGGGGATGGTGAAGTTGGTTCCGCCGCGCGCGTTGCTGAGCAGTGGATCCTGGTCGTTGCCCAAGCCTAAGCTGTTGCCGTCATTCGACCATTGGCTCTGGACGAACTCGAATTGACGGGCGATGCTGGCGCACAGGCAGAAGAACAGTAAACCCCGCTCCTCCGTGCCGTCGTCGTCCAGTAGACCTTCGGGTAGCGGCGAGCCGTAGGGGATCGCCCGGCGAAGCATGCGGTGGCGGTGGACGATTTTGTCCCGTGCCGTGAAGCCGTCGCGCGGGTTGACGCGGCGGATGTGAGCGCCGACCGGACAGCCGAGTCCATCCAGGTCATCAGCGTAGGTGAATGCGCCGTTCTGAGTGCCGCTTGTGGTTTTTTCGCGCTCACCGGGAGGCTCGAGCGGAGTGCCGTCAGGCCAACGTCCCATCATCTTGGCGGCCAGCGCCTCGCCGCCGCCGGGGTAGTTCTTGCCCTGCTCGGCTTTCAGGCGACGAAATGCGGCGACGTCCTGCTTGAGCTTGCGGTAGACGAGGTAGCTGCCGTTGCGGGCCAGCGTGGCCGGTGTCGGGCACGCGGGTTGGACGTTCTCCTCGTCCAGATAGCCGAGGATGATCTCCCCTGCCCGCAGCATTCGCCAAGTACCGTCTTCTTGCAGTACACCCTGACCCGGCAACCGTTCAGCGACATTGTTGTTTTTCAAACCTTCGACAATCGGCTGGGACAGCCCGTCGACGAAGCCAAAGTGTTCCCGACTAAGCGGTTTGTCCTGGTTTCCGCCCACCGGGGGCACACCATCGTTGCGCAGGCGGTGGCCATCCTGGGAATACACGACCTCACCACAGCCGGCAAGATCGTCGCTCACCTGCCGGCACCGCTGGTCGAGTTCGTTCTCCGTGGCGGCGTACACGGTCACCATGGCGTGCAGTGAAATTCTGCCTGGACCAGCAGGCTCCCAGTGCCGGGGGTCGTTGACGTCAATGTCGCCCAGTTGCTCGGCCCGGCCTGCCATGCCCACCCGGAACTCCTCGGGGAAGCTGTACAGCGTCTTCTCCGTGACCCCCAGCGCCGCTAACCCCACCCACGTGAGAGCTACGTTGAGCGCCGGGTCGCTGCTGCCCTTCCGCCGGTCGGCGGTAGTGACCTGGCCCGCCATATGAGCTAGCCAGTTTCGCGCCTGCTCCGCAGGACCGAAGCGGACGAAGAGAAACCTGGCATGGGGCAGGCGGGAGTATCCGTACACGAGATCTTGGATGTCGTCGAGTTCCAAGGCGGTCATCGTCCCTCTCCTCGGTGCACAGGATGGGTAATGGCAGCGGCAAAAGCCACCCGCAGCTGGTGGGAGTCCAGGGTTTGAGCCTGGCAGGCGAAGCTCATCAGGAGCTCGCGGTTGACGAGGGCACTGCGGATCTCCTCGACCCTGCCCTGGTAAGCGGAGAACAGGAAATTGGTGTCGCGCTGATGGCGGCGCAGATAGTCGACACGTTCTTGGCGGCCGTTGCCCGCAGGCCAGCCCTGACATTTGCCCCAGATAGCGTCGGCTTCGGTGTCCAGCACCGACACGAGCCGGTCGAGGTAGGCCCCGGCGGCATCACGAGAGGTCACGTCGAACACGGCGGTGAACAGCAGATAGGCCGGATCCAGCACCTCGTATTCTTCGGGCCAGCTGTCGTGGAACACCCGGTCTATCACCGCCCAGCGCCCGAAGTGGGTGCCCGGCACCTTCGCCAGCGGGCTGGCGTCGTGGCTCGGAAGGCCCCGCAGGTGGGTCCGCAGCGCGTCGGCCTGATCGGGTTCAATCGGAATCAGGGCAATGAAGGCGCAAGCATTGCCGGCCACGTTCTTCCTGGCGAAGGCGAGCTGGCGAAGGTAAGCCAGGACACCAGGATGGGTACAGGCCCGGCCGGCCAGATTGGCCTGGACGCGCGGGTCGGTCAACAGCAGGCGCCATGCGCGGGAGAACTTGGCGTCGTTGGCCCGCGCAGCAATGATACGCAGAGCCCTCACACGGTCATCGAGTTCGAGAGCGGCCCGTATCATTGTCGCGGTCGCGTTCGGGTAGGCGGAGTAGTAGTGGTCGGTCACGAACTCGTGGTGCTCGATGAATGGCTTGAATCCTCGTGCGGGCACCAGCCCGGGAAAACCCTCGCAGCCGGCGAGGATGGCGTGGATACCCGTGCCGACGACCTGGCAGAACGCCTCGATGTATTCATGCCAGGTGCCATTGAAGTTGCTCTCGAACAGCAGGTACTTCTCCTTGCGCGCCCCGGTCCCGCCGACTTGATCAATGGCGAGCCCGTCGAGCACCGACCAGTGCGCGAAGTGGATGAACGACAGCTCCCGCAGTGGATGTACCCGCAGGAAATGTCGAAAGACCCACAGCAGCAGGCGCAGGAGCGGTGCACTCCAACACTGCATTCTGCTGAGCAGGGTCATGGCCGTGATCCGACCCGCATCGTTGCGGTCCCACTCCCTGCTTCCAGGCCGGGGATCCAGCCGCCCCAAGCCACCGGGCGGACCGCTTCGACTGCCGCGCGGAGGGGGCAGCGATGCGGCCCCTCCGGTCGTGGGCGCTGTGTATGCCTCGTCCCGACCCGTCATTCTCATGCACCCTCCCGACGTCCCGCCGACGATGATGACCGGGCTACGGCCACCCCCTGGATGTACCGCGTTAATGCTAAGTACTTTGTACGTCTGAACGTACGATGTCAACACATTCGGGGTAGGTGGCGGGATTCAACCAGTGGCAACTATGGATCATCACCTGATCGGGGCGCCCGTCGGTGGAGTCGACCTCACAGAGGAGGCCACCGAGGTCGCGCAGGTCTGTGTCGGCCGGCCGCAGCTCACCCCCTAACCTCGGGTCCATGAGTATGGAATCGGTTGAGGAGCTCTGCGCATTAGCGCAAGGGCTGGAGCAGGACGCTGTCCGCCACCCCGATGAGCGGGGCAAGATCTTGTTGGAAGCGGCCGACAAGTGGGAACGCGCGGGCCAGATTGATCAGGCGGTTGCTCTGCTGCGTGAGGTGCTTACCCTCGGTGGCGAAGACGCAGGGTTCGCTCTGCACAGCCTCGCGGATCTCTGCTTCAAACAGGGGGCGGACTCCGAAGCATGGGAGCACCTTCGAGCATTGGAGGAAATGGCACCGGCCAATACAGCGCCGGCCGAGTTGGTCGGCGAATTGCTGGAGAAGCGTGGCGAGTACGAGGCCGCGCTGCGCTGGTTCGATCGGGCGATCCAGACCGTGGACGTCCAAGCGATCACCAAGCCGGGAGCTGGGCCGTCGCTGGCAGCGATGCCGTTGTTCGGCAGGCAGCGGTGCCGGGCCAAGCTGGGGTTGCCCGTCGATGAACTGGACCGTGTCGCCGACATCGCGGAGGACAACCGGCAGAAGTTCGTCAAGCGGCTCGACCGGTTCGTCGCCGATCGCGCGGCCGCCACCGACCGAGCGGCTGCGCCGGTTTCTGCGGTGCAGATGCTGGTCTGGCCGCGGGCCGAGCAGCAGTTGGCGATGCAGCGCTGGCCGGAGGTGTTCACTCCCGCCGTGATGAACAATCACACCGATGTCGAGCATCGACTGCAGGAACTGTCCCAGCAGCAGGAGCCCCCCAGAATCAGCTTGATCCTCGGCTCTGTGGACGAGCTCGCCGACTACCTGAGCCGTACCTGCGGTGATATCGCCGAGGAGTCGGTGCGCCTTGCCTACGCCGAGCACTTCAGGGAGCAGGGACGAATGATCAGTTGGCCCCCCGGGCGTAACCAAATGTGTTGGTGCGGATCGCGGCGCAAATACAAGAAATGCTGCGGGGCACCCGCAACGGCCCGCTGATGAGCTCCGGAGTG
>JBOHHD010000131.1:0-4986 GCA_050700515.1 Pseudonocardiaceae bacterium | reverse complement strand
CCGCAGTGCGGCAGGTCGGCGTAGCCGGCCAGTCCCGCCGGATAGTGTTCGACGACGTAGAGCTGCGCCTGGTCGGGACGCAGCCGGGTGGCCAGGTCGACGATCAGCGTGTGCGCGGCGGTGGTGCGCCCGGACTGCGGGCCCCCGGCGATGAGCAGCCGGTCGGTACCCGCCAGATCCAGCCGCGCAGGTGGTTGGGCCTGCGCGGCGGGGTCGTCGAGCAGGCCGAACACCACGGCGCTGGCCGGGGCGGCAGTGGTGGCCAACCCCGCAAGGTCGTCCAGCGACACGACGGCCGGCAAGGGGGGAAGCAGCGGCCGCAGCGGCGCGGGCAGGCCGGTGCGGCTGGAAGCCTTTTCCAGGGCGGCGATGGCCAACTGCTGGTCGGTGGGCTTGTCGCCGTGGTCGACGGCCTGCTCTGGGCGGGGCAGCCCCAGGGCCGACCAGTCGACGATCCGGACCTGGGCGGGTGGGGCCCCGGCGGCGGCCGGTGGATTTCCGAGGTAACCCGACTGGAACGCGCGGGGAGTGCGGGTTTCGTCCTTGGTGCACAGGATCATGCCGCGTCCCCGCAACCGGCCCGGGATGGTGGCCGCGTCCGGCACACCGAGCACTTCCATGCTGTCGGCGGGCTCGTTCTGCCGCAGCGTGATCCGCAGGTCGATGTTGTTCTTCAGCTCCGGGGACAGTTTGCCCTGCAATGACTGGGTGGCCAGGATCAGGTGCATGCCCAGGGATCGTCCCTTGGCCGCCACATTCACCAATTCCTTGAGGAAGTCCGGCGACGTCTCCAGCACCCGGGCGAACTCGTCGAAGACCATCACCAACCGGGGCAACGGCGACTTCGTCACGGCGCCGTCGCGGGCCCGCCAGTACTCGTCGATCTCTCCGCCGTAGCGGGCCAGCAGCGACTCCCGGCGACGCACCTCGGCCCGGACCGAGGCGAGCACCCGGGCGGCGGCGGCCTCGTCGAACACGTCAGCCGGGGTCTCGCCGGTGGACCGGATCAGGCCGACCACCTGCGGACAGCGCTGGAACGGCAGGAAGGCGCTGCCGCCCTTGAAGTCGACCAGCACCAGGTTCAGCTCGTCGGGCTGGTTGGCCATCAGCAACGAGGTGACCCGGGTCTGCAGCAGAATGCTCTTTCCGGCGCCGGTGGCGCCGCCGAGCATGGTGTGCGGGCCCTGGCGGGCGAGGTCGACAGTGACCGGGCCGGAGGCGTCAGCACCGAGCACCACCTTGGTGCTCGGGCCGCGCTGGCGGTTCCACAACCCGAGCACGTCGTCCGGGGTCGGGGTGGTCAGGTCCAGCAGGTCGAGGAAACGCACCGGGTAGGGGATGGCGTTCTGCGCGGCGGCGAGGGTGAGCCGGTCCCGCATCGGTGCCAGCGCGCGGGCCAGGCGCTCGGCGGTGGCGCGGCTGACTCCGTCGGGGTGCACGGTGCTGGGGTGCTCGTCGCGGGTGCGGGTCAGCCGCATCGACGACGCGTAATCCAGTTCGCACAGGCCGTGGCACTCGTTCATGCCCTGCCGGTCGACGCAGATGACGTACACCCCGACCGAGGGGCCCTCCCGGAGCACCTCCTTCATCCCGGGCAGGTGCCGCAGGGCCAGCGCGCCGTCGAGCACCGCGACGACTTCCTCGGTGAACCGGGTGCCCGATGCGGCCTGCAGCTGCGCGGTGCGGGCCGCGACAAGTTCTTTGAGCTCCGCGACGCGGGCGGCGCGGGTCTGGTCGGTGTTTCCCACCCAGCAGGGAATATCGGTGTCCGTTCCTCCCGAGATGTGGGGGAGCCAGCCGGTCCAGGCCAGCTCACGGTCATCAGAGGAGCTGATGACCACCAGGCGCAAGTCGTCCGGGCTGCGCAGCGTGCCCAGTTGCACCAGTAGCCAACGCAGCAACGCATTCGCCGCATCAAGCGGGCCGACCACCCCTAGCACTCCGGTCTTCCGCAGATCGACGGTGACCGGAACGCCGCGCAGCATGGGCTTCTCGAAACCGGGCCAGGGCTCGCCACGCAGATCCACCGACGCCGGCTGGTCGGCGCTGCCCACTCGCAGCACGAGACCGTTCGGGGAATCACTGTTCCGCGGCCACAGTCCGGGTCGCTTTCCGGTGGCTGCCAGGCTGAGATCCAGCTCGTCGGGAGCGAGCTGACGCCGTAGCCGTTGCTCGGTGCTGACCTGGTTGCTGATCTGGTGCTCAGCAGCGCTCTTCGCCTCGGCGTAGGCTCGCTCACGCTCCGCGCGCTGTCGGCGTTCCAGGTAGCTGGTGCCCAGCACGCTGACCGGTCCGAGCAGGGCGAACAGCAGCATGGCGGGTTGGCGCATCACCAGGGCCATGATGATTCCGAGGGCCAGCGGCGCCAGCGCGGACAACAGCAGCACCGCCATGTTGCGGGAGGTGGTTTCCTGGGTCGGCAGCTCCACCTCGATGCGGGGAATCGCCGGCGCCGGGGCGAACGCCCGGTGAAACTCCAGCCGCCCGTCCGGGCTGCGCGTCGTCAATGACTGCGTCGAGGTCAACGGTAGCCACTGCAGCTGGTTACCGCCGATCTCCAGGGCGGACTGTTCGCCCAGCGGCACCGGATCGGAGGCCGGCTGCCCGTCGACCGTCGTGCCGTTGGCCGAGTCGGTGTCGACCACGGTGGCCCGTCCCTGCGCGGACACTTCCAGCCGCGCGTGCTGGCGGGACACCTCCTGGTCACGCAATGGCACGGCAGCCGCGGAACTGCGGCCCAGAATGTGCGTGCCGGGGGCCAGCCAGGCGACAAGCCCGGCGTCCGGGCCGAGGATCACGCGCAGCGCCCCAACCGCGCTGTCGGGCAGGGCACGCGGATCCGCTCCCGGCGCGCCGACGCTGATCGTGGCACCGGACACGAGTGGCGTGTGGGCAATCGTGGTATTGGGGTCCAGCGGGGTGCTTCCGACATAACAGGTCCGGCCCCCAACTCGGACCGGCAAGGACGCCAACAGCGTCGCCGTCTTGGTGTCGGGCTCAGCAATGACCTCGATATCCTGAGCCCGAGATGTTGCCATATCGAACACGTTGAGCCGCAGAGTCATCGCACTCGCACCAACCTCAGTCACATGATCGTCCGGACGTCGACCAGGCGCATCTCTTCGCCGCCCCTGGCTTCGACGGTAATACAGATCCGGCGAGCTCTGTGGGCGGTCGGCGAAATCCCTGAACCCGGGCGACCGACGCCCGCCCACCGGTTAGGCTCGATCCGTGGTAATCGATGCAGGGCAGCAGCCCGAGCCGACTCGATTCGACTTCCACCGCGTCGTGGGACGCAGCGCCGCCAGCGTGGTCTGGGAAGCGACCCAGATCTCGACCGGCCGTCTTGTCGCGGTCAAGGTGCTGGATGTCGACCTGACCGACGAGGAGTCCTTGCGACGGTTCGATCGAGAGCGTCACGTCATGGGTATGCTCTCCGGGCATCCGCACATCGTCACGATCTACGATGCCGGAATCTACGACCAACGCCCCTGGCTGGCCATGCAGTTCTGCTCCCAGGGCTCACTGGCGGGTAAAATAAAGAACAACGGCCCCTTCCCGGTCGCCGAAGCTGTGGATGTGCTCGTCAAAGTCGGCGGCGCGCTGACTATCGCACACCAGCGGGGTGTGCTGCACTGCGATATCAAGCCCGCCAATATCATGGTCAATGATTTCGGCGAACCAGCCCTGGGTGACTTCGGAATCTCCCGTCTGACCGTCGGCTCCGCCACCCGCACGGTGGCCACCGGATACAGCGTGGACCACGCACCTCCCGAGGTGCTCAACAACGAACGACCCACGGTGGCCGCCGACATCTACTCCCTCGGCACCACGATCTGGGAGCTCATCTGCGGCCGCCCGCCCTTCCGGCAGAACCTCGACACCGCCTATGCGGGTGTCATTCGTCAGATTCTGCTGGAGCCACTTCCGGAACCGACCGTGCCCGATGTGCCGACGGAGCTGACATCCTTATTGATGCGGATGGCCGCGAAGGAGCCCCAAGATCGGCCGGCGAACATGGACGAGGTGGTCGAGGCGGCGCGCGAGATTCAGACGCGACTGGCCGCACAGGCCAGCACGCCGTTCCCGGCTGTGGCTGGCGCGGAGAAGAACCGCGCGGAGGACACGAATTACTCGGGGAACGACAACGGGGAGAACCGCACTGGCCCGCCGTTTCCCTACGATGAGTTCGCCAACACCCAGATACGCCGCAGCGGTCGGACACCGCAGGCCCCACCGTTTGCGCCGTCCGTCATCGTGCACCCGTCTCCCACTCATGTTGACGACGAGGACCGTCTCCACACTCCCGCGTTCGAAGAAGATGCCTCCCCCACCCGGATACGCCCCGACGCGCGCCGAGCCAGTGCTGGATCATCCGGCTTCGGTGACGCGGTCGGCCAGTTCGTGCGCGGTCATCGGCGCGGTTTGCTGGTCGGCGCCTCCGCGGGCCTGGTGGTCATCCTGGTCAGTGTTGCCGCCATCCTTTTTGCCGGTGGATCGACCGGCATCGAGGGAACGTACCAGGTATCCGCGACCCAGACGGATTGTGCCACCAATTTTTTGGTCTGCGAAGAACAGGAGCCGAGGAATTTCACCGACTCCTGGCAAATCACGGACTGTGGAGAGAATCAGTGTTCGATCGTCTCGTCGGAGGGAGTTTGGGACGGCGCGCTCAACCTGGTGCAGAGAGATTCCACTTGGAACGCGTCCGGCACGCTCAACGAGGCACGCTCCTTCGAATGCCCGCGGAACCCGGTAGAGAAGGTCACCAGTGATGTACAGATCAGTTTCACGGTGACCGACAGCAGGCTCGTCGGCACCCAGCAGGAGAGCAATCCATCTGAAGGATGCTTCGTGCAGTACACTTATACCCTCGAGATCAACGGGCAGCGCACAGCGCCCGCTGGGTGAGCCCCCGGGCGCCCCTTGGGCAGCACCTCCACAGCAAGCACCTGACCTGCGGTTGGTCGGCTGACGCCGTAGGGG
>JBOHHD010000130.1:0-9243 GCA_050700515.1 Pseudonocardiaceae bacterium | reverse complement strand
TTCCCGTTCGTGGCGAGACCGGTATAGCCCGAGAACAACTCGGGGGTCACCTCGGCACATATCCCCTCCTCGATCAGTACTTCGGCCAGGACCGCCGTATCGACTCCATTAGCAGCGGTAGCCTCTGCAAGATCAACCGGCTGCCCAGATAGCAGGCTGCGCAGGGCAGGAGCGGCCTTCACGGCAAACGTGACCTTCTTACCAGCGGCCAGGACATCGACCTTCTCGCCATGCTGCTCCAGTCGAGGCGGGAACTCGGTTACGCATACCACAGCAGTCGGTGCACCGAAGATGCCGAAGGTGGCGACCTCCCGATGTGCAGGATGTTCGTATTCGCGGACGGCCAGGAAATCCGACGGCGAACGCGACGCGACAAATCGGGACACGGCGGTGACTAGCTCATCGTTCTGGGTTGTCCATTCATGTGGGCTGCCCCACCGATCCAGATCTTGGCGGAACAATTCGTCCTCACGTGAGTGATCGGCTAGCCAAGTCAGCCAATCCACACCGGTCCGTTTGACGAAACCGAACGTCACATGCAGGCTGAAGCCCTCGCCATGTCCGGTTCGGGTCGCTTGATGCCAGTAACCCCGAGGAATATGTATCACGTCACCGGCACCCAAGGTCCCGGACCAGATAACTTTGTCGCTGGGAGTCCGATTTTGTGCAGCATCGCGGTACATCGGTACGGCACGGGAGCGATCGCGGACTTCCCAGTCCTTTTCCCCGGTAAGCTGCATGATCAACACGTCGTGGTCATCCCAGTGTAGGTCAAATCCAGTCGTGTCCTGTGTGGTCAGGTAGGTATTGACATGCACCAGTTCCCGGGACCACCATTGCCATGCACGGCAGGCAACCTCCATCGTAGGATCGAAAGTGTCCACCGTGTCCAACACCAACGTGCATCCCATCTGCATGAGCCGACCCAGGCGGCGCATGTTCGCCATTTGAAGGCTCTGACCTCGTCGGTTCGTAGTCAAGGAGAAGTAAGTGTTGGGGTGCAGATCGATCCCGTTCTGGAAGCACCTCAGTTGTGGTGGGGCGAGGCTGCGCCGCATCACCAGATCGAGTAGCTTCGTCGGAGTAAGGAGGCGAGCGCACAGGTTGGGATCGGGGATGGTTCCGCGCGTGAATCCCCTTCCCATTTCCCCCGGTCCGCACCAGCCAAGCGCCTTCTCCACAGCGTGGATGAGCCGATGATCCATAAGAACTCCTCAGCGAACGTGCAAGGACTGAAGTCGATTAGGGCTCCACCACCCGACGCTGCCGGGTACCGTCGCGACAGGACGACTGGTTGTTACTCGGGAAGGTTCAACTGGCCGTCGCGGCTGGAGCCATCGTCACCTGTACTTGTGCCCGTATCGTCGGAGAACTGAGAGTCGTACCGATCTTGAAAGACTATTAGTTGTTCCACGGCTAGGACCAGCCCGTCGTGATCGTCCATGCTGCGCCTCTCTGTGAGGAAGGTGTCTCCACGTATCCATCTCGACACGAAGAGTATCAGCGATTTCGGTGCCACCACGCTAGTGGCACCGGGTGCCTGGGGACTACGTGGGCGGTGAGGACCACTTGATCAAATTAAGGCAGCGCGAGCACACATGGGTTATATCGTGCTACTAATCGCTGCCATCTTGGTGGTTGCCTAGTGATCGTGATTGGTGCTTCAAGAATGATTTCTAGCCCGGTCAGGCCGCTACGGTGCCGTCCGGGGAGCCTGCGGCCCACAACCGGGCGTAGTGACCGCCGATCGCGAGCAGCTCGCGGTGGTTGCCCTGTTCCACGATCCGGCCCTCGTCGAGCACGATGATCCGGTCCGCGGCGGCCGCGGTGGCCAGCCGGTGCGCGATCACGATGGTGGTGCGGCGGGCGGCCAGGCGGTCCGCGGCGGCCAGCACCGTCGACTCGGTGGCCGGGTCCAGAGCGGCGGTGGCCTCATCGAGCAGCAGCAGGTCGGGTTCCACCAGCTCGGCGCGGGCCAGCGCGAGCAGCTGGCGCTGCCCGGCGGACAGGCCCTGTCCCCGCTCGCCGACCGGATGGCGGAAACCGTGCGGCAACGCCGCGACGGCGCCCAGGGCGCCGACCCGCCGGGCGGCCGCCTCGACCTCGGCGGCCGACGCCTGCGGTCGGCCGTAGCTGATGTTGTGGGCAACATCACCCCGGAACAGGTGGGCTTCCTGCGGCACCACCCCCAACCGTCGGTGGTAGGCGGCCGGTTCGTAACGTCGCACGTCCACCCCGTCGACCAGAACCGCGCCCTCGACCGGGTCGTAGAACCGAGCCAGCAGCTTGATCAGGGTGGACTTGCCCGCACCGGTGGCGCCCACCAGAGCCACCGTCTCGCCGGCGGCGATGCGCAGGGACACCTCGGCCAGTGCCGGTTCGACCACGCCGGGATAGCGGAAGGTGACCTCGCGCAGCTCCACCTCCCCGCGCAGCCGCGCGGGCACCGGTATCGCGTCGGCACCCGGGGGCGGTACCGAGGTCGGCGTGGCCAGCAGGTCGCGAATCCGCCGTAGCCCGACCGCGGCCTGCTGGTAACCGTCGAAGACCTGGGACAGCCGCTGCACGGGCGCGAAGAACAGTCCCAGGTAGAGCAGGAACGCGGTGAGCACGCCAGGGCTGACGGTCCCCGAGGCGACCTGGAAGGCACCGACGCCGAGCACCGCCGCCTCGGCCAGATCCGACAGCATCGCGACGAAGGGGAAATAGGTGGCGATATAGCGTTGGGCTCGCAGCCGGCTACGGCGGTAGGCGTCGCTGCGAGCGACGAAGTCCCGGGTCGAGCGCCGCTCTCGGGTGAACGCCTGGGCCACCCGGACTCCGGTGACGTTCTCCTGGAGGTCGGCATTGACCTCGCTGACCAGTTCTCGGGCCTCGGCATAGGCCGCGGAGGACAACCTGCGGAAAATCACGGTGGCCACCACCAGCACCGGCAGGCCCAGCATCGCCACCATGGCCAGGTCCCCATCGGTGATCGCCAGCGCGATAACCACCCCGAGCAGAACCAGGATGCTCATGATCGCGTCAGACAGCCCGGTCTGTAGAAACGTGGACAGCGCGTCCACGTCGGTGGTCATCCGGGTCATGATGCGCCCGGCCATCTCCCGCTCGTAATAGTCCAGCCCGAGTCGGTTCAGATGCGCGAAACTGCGCACCCTGAGCAGGTAGAGCAGCGTTTCCCCGGCCCGGGCCGCGACCACGGTGTGGGCCGCCATCACGAACCAGTTGGCGACGACCAGTCCGAGCCCGACGGCCACGACGACCGCGAGCAGATCCGGCGCCCCCCGGGTGATGGCATCGACGGCGAGCCCGCCCAGCGCGGGAAACGCCACCGTCGCCAGCGCGTCCAACCCGACCAGTACGACCGCGACGGTGAGCCACCCCCGCACCGGTCGCAGCAGCCGTCCGGACCCGAAGCCGAGCCGGATGCCCGGATGATCCGGTGCCGTCGGGTCGGGGATCCGGTCGAGGCGGATCTGGGCGCTCGCCGGGGGCAGCGCGTCCACTGCCGCGAGCAGCTCCGGGGTGGGTCCGATGCTTCCCGCCAGGCCGGCCGTCATGCCACCGCGCCCGGTGTCTGTGCCGGCGCGCCCGGCTCGGGTGGCCCGCTCGGCGTCCGGGGCCTGGGCCGGCCACAGCGCTTCGGTGATCTCGTCGCGGCCGATGGTCGGCTCCCCGGTCGGCGCGGTGAGGTCTTCGATGGCCTCCCCGGGGCCGGCGAGCAACGCGCGGAACAGCGGGCACCGGGCGCTCAGCTCGGCCTGGGTGCCGACGTCGATCACCCGGCCGCCGTCGAGCACCGCGATCCGGTCGGCGAGCGCCAGTGAGGAACGGCGGTGCGCGATGAGCAGCGTCGTGCGGGCTGCGGTGACCGTCCGCAGGGTGGCGTGGATGGCCGCTTCGGTCGCGGTGTCCACCGCTGAGGTCGCGTCGTCGAGCACCAGCACCCGGGGGTCGGACAACAGTGCCCGGGCCAGGGCGATGCGCTGGCGTTGCCCGCCGGACAAGGTCAGCCCCCGCTCGCCGATGCGGGTCTCGTATCCACCCGGCAGTGCGGCGACGAACTCGTGTGCCGCGGCCGCCCGCGCGGCCGCGCGCACCTGCTCCTCGGTGGCGTCCGGGCGTCCGTAGGCGATGTTGGACCGCACCGTGTCGGAGAACAGGAACGCCTCCTCGAACACCATCCCCACCGCACGGCGCAGGGAGGCCAGGCGAAGCGTTCGAACGTCGAGGAGCTCGCCGGGCGGGCCGATCCGCACCGCGCCCCGCGCGGCGTCGTAGAACCGGGGCAGGAGCAGCGAGATGGTCGATTTGCCGGAACCGGCGGTTCCCACCAGGGCCAGCGTCTCGCCCGGTTCGACCCGCAGCGACATTCCCTGGAGCACCGGCTCGCTGTGCGTGTACCCGAAGTGCACGGCGTCCAGCTGCACTGCCAGGGGTCCGTCCGGGAGGTCCACCGCATCCGGCGCCTCTCGCACCTCGGGTTGGGAATCGATCAACTCGTAGACTCGCTCCACCCCGGCTCGGGCCAGCTGCGCGCTGACCACCATGCTCGCGATCATCCTTGCCGGACCGACGAGCATCGCCAGGTATGCGGCGAACGCGATGAAGGTGCCCAGACTGATCGTTCCGGCCAGCGCCAGCATGCCACCGAGGCCGAACACCGCGACCTGGCCCAACGAGGGGAACAGGGTGAGCGTGGGAGCGAACGTCGCGTCCAGCCGGGCCACCCGCATCCGTTCGGCGAACAGTCGACGGGCGCGATCCTCCAACCGCGACACCGCGCCGGCCTCCTGGCCGAAGCCCTTGACCACCCGTACCCCGGTGACGGTCTCCTCGACGTGCTCGGCGATGTCCGCAGCGCCCTGCTGGGCCACCCAGGTCGCCGGGAACAGCCGGCGCCGGCTGCGCATGGTGGCCAGCCCCGCTCCCGGCACCACCACCAATGCGATCACGGTGAGCAGCGGGGACAGCCACAGCATGGCGCCCAGCGCCACCACGAAGAGCACCAGCATGCCCGCGACCAGCGGCACCATCGACAGCAGGCCCTGCACGAGTTGCAGATCAGAGATGGCGCGGGAGACGACCTGCCCGGTACGCAGACCGTCCTGTTTGGCCCCGTCGAGCCGCTGCACCGCGCGGAACACAGCCTTGCGAAGATCGTGTTGCACGTCCAGCGCCAGCCGCCCACCGAGGTAGCGACGCACGAAGGCGGTGGCGAACCGCAGCAGCGCCACCCCGGCCAGGGCGGCGACCAGCCACCCCAGCCGACTCGTCCGACCCGTCATCGCGTCGTCCACGGCGATCCGGGTGAGCAGCGGGGTGGTGGCCTCCATGCCGACCCCGATGCCGGCGGCGAGCAGCGCCGTGACCGTCAGGACAGGGTGCTGCCAGCATGCCGCCGCAAGTCGGCGGATCCAGCCGCGTCGGGTATCGGCGGTCTGCTCGGGCACGACCGCCAGATTATGCGGCTGCCTCGCAGGCTCAGGGCCGGGAGAGCCGATCTCGCCGCGATCGGGACACGGTGGGCTCCTGGACCGGCACCACGGCTCGTTGGCTGCCGACCCCATCAGGCCGATGGGCAGCAGATTGCTCGGCGGCCGTGGGAGCGCTGACCTGTCGCGGGATCACCTCTACCCGGCGCGGGTCGCGCAGCGGGTTGGACTTCTTGGCGGCAGACCTCGTCGGCTCAGGCTTACCGCCGATGAGGTGCCCATGGGCGATCATCCACAGCTGGCAGGGCCAGCGGCGGCGGCGCAGCCACCCCGAGCACATCGGACAGCGGCCGTTGAGGTCCGGTTGGTGTCCGATGAGTACTTGGCGCCATTCCTCGGCGACGGTCCCGCCCGGGTTGCGCGCCCCGGGGATCAAGGACTGCGAACCGGCTCTGGCGGCCATCTCCTCGACCGCCGCCAGCCGTTTCACCACTGCACGCCGCAACCTCCGCTCCATGTATCCATCTCCTCATCCTGTGCCGTTGACCCCGGGACCGCTGACCGACCCCGGGGTCGCTGACTCCGGGCCGTTCATCCCGGCAACATCACCTGAGTTGCTCAACGACCGGCGCGCGCTGTTGTCACGCCCCGGTCACCTTTTGTGTTCTCTTTATTCATCGGACCCACACCTTTATCCAAGGGCGGGCTACCACGCCAGGTGCAACGGGTACCGCTCGATGTTGCGTCCATCATGTGGGATGCGGTGGCCATCCCGTGCGCCGATCTGCCACGCTTGGATGCTATGGCCCTGAGTGTTGCGCTGGTACAGCGATTGCACGTTGATCTGTTGAGGGTCACTTCCTCCTCTTGTCGCTGCTGAGGCTTGTCCTGGTGGGGTTGATCTGCGACTCGCCGTAGCGCCTTATCGCTACGGAACGCCGGGGCGCAGTTGGTGCTCGTTTCCGATCACGTGAGCCGCCGCCTCGGTGCGATTGGCCATGCCTTGAGGACCCTATGCGTACATTTGTCATATTTGCTCTGGCTGGCGTGTTCGCGCAGATGGTGGATGGCACCCTGGGGATGGCATATGGAGTCACCGCCACCAGCGTGCTGCTCGCGGTGGGGACCGCGCCGGCGGTCGCCTCGGCGTCTGTGCACCTCGCCGAGGTCGGGACCGCGCTGGCGTCCGGAGCGGCGCATTGGAAGTTCGGTAACGTGGACTGGCCGGTCGTGGCTCGTATTGCGTTGCCCGGAGCGGCCGGCGCTGTGCTCGGCGCCTATGTGCTCACCTCCTTGTCCACCGCGGCCGCAGCGCCTTACATGGCCGGACTGCTGATAATGCTGGGCGGCTATGTGCTGGTCCGGTTCAGCTTCCGCGCGGCGGCCGCGAAGGTGATCAGTGGTTCCCGGTTGGGTTCTCGTTTCCTCGCCCCCTTGGGTCTGGTGGCCGGCTTCATCGACGCCACCGGTGGCGGTGGCTGGGGGCCGGTGGCGACGTCGACGCTGCTGTCCAGTGGTCGGCTGGAACCGCGAAAGGTGATCGGCTCGGTCGACACCGCTGAGTTCGTGGTAGCGCTGGCGGCGAGCGTCGGATTCCTCATCGCGCTTGGCAGCGAGGTAATCCCCTGGTCAACCGTGGTCGGCCTGCTGGTGGGTGGAATGATCGCCGCACCGTTGGCCGCGTGGCTGGTGCGGGTACTGCCGGCTCGGCTGCTGGGCACCGCGGCGGGAGGCCTCATCGTGCTCACCAATCTCAGTATTGTGTTCGAGATGATCGGGATGGCCGGCGTGGCCAGGGCTGCGGTGTATCTAGTGTTGCTGACAGCCTGGGGCTTCGCACTGGTCAGTGCGGTCCGTGCGCTGGCCGTGGACCGGGCGCAGACCCGTCCCGTGACACCTGTTGGAGTGGTGGCCCAGACCGAGCCGAGCCAGAGGAGGACGCCATGCGCGTCGAAGTAGATCCCACCATCTGCGAGGGCCACGGTGAGTGCAACGCGGTGGCACCGCAGGTCTACGACCTGGATGAAGGTGGCTACTGCCTGATCCACAACCCGGAGGTCCCGCTGGACTCGCAGTCCGCTGCCGAGTTGGGGGCGATGGCCTGCCCGGTCCATGCCATCACCGTCGTCCACTGATCGTTCGTCGATCACCACGATTTTTGATCATGACGCTGCTCTTGGTGGCTCGGACGAGGTCCGCGACGTGTTCCAGCACGATGGCGAGTGCGTCGCGTTTGCTCGACGAATAGCGGCCGGCGGGGATGTCGTGGGCGGCGTCGTCGAGCAGCCATTGCGTTTGCCGCAACAGCACGCTGAGCTGGCAATCCACGGAACTGATCACGGCAGGTTCGCTCTCTTGGTTCCCTGTGGCCTGCGATGAAGCAGTGTTGAGTTCGCCCGCCTGATCGGGTTCGCCGGCGTGGCGTAACGCGTGGACGTGTGGGTTGGCGCCTATCATTTTTTAGATTCCCCCTCATGGTTGGGCAGGTCCGGTCAGAGCGACATCATCAAGGCCCCCCTTGACACTGCGGCGCTTATCCTGCCCGCTGCCGATGGCAGTAGGAAGGTCCGTCGCCCGTCTGTACCGATGGCAAAGTCGATCGAGTCGTAGCCGGTGACAGTCGGCCATCTGGCCGAGGAAAACGACTGTGTCGGTTCCTTCTTCAGGGCCGACGTCGGCTTCGAAAGGCTTATCGGTGGCCGAGTGGTCGCCATATCGGTGACGAATCGGCAGACGATTCCCGTAATTTCCCACCGGGAGAACGGGCGGCGGGCAGGTCGGACTGGCATGGTTACCTACCGTAGTGACATTGACACGATTTGATGTGACATCCGGGGCGGTAACATCGCATCCGTGACTGCCCCGGATGCTGACCTGACCATCGATCAGCTTGCCGCGCGCGCCGGGATGACCGTGCGCAACGTCCGCTCGCATGCGAGTCGCGGGCTGTTGCCGCCGCCGCAGCTGCGCGGTCGGACCGCTTATTACGATGCCGAGCACCTCGCCCGCCTCCAGCTCATCGCCGGGCTGCAGCAACAGGGCTTCTCGCTGGCTGCCATCGAGGCGGTGGTGCAGCAGACACCGGCGCGTTCGGCCGAGCAGGCCCTGGCCTTCTATCGCGGCATCCTCGCTCCCTGGCAACCCGAGGATCCGGAGGAGATGTCCTACTCCGAGCTTGCCGAGTGGCTCGGCGCCGAGCCGGCACCCGCGACGCTGGACCGGCTGCATGCCGAGGGGATTCTGGAGCCGGTGGGGGAGGGCAGGGTTCGGATCAGCAACCCGGGCCTGCTTCGGGCCGGCGCGCAGACGGTGCGACTCGGCATCCCCGCCGAGGCGGTCATGGCGCTGCGAGTTGAGCTGATCCGCCATGTCCGAGCTATCTCTGAGCTGTACGTCGCCTTATTCCGCGACACGGTGTGGCATGAGTACCTCGCGCACGGCAAGCCGCAGGATGAGTTGGCCGAGGTGTGCGGGATCGTCGAGGCGTTGCAGCCCGTCGCCGCGCAGGCGTTGCTGGCGGCTTTCCGCTCCACCATGCCCGAGGCGGTCGAAGCGTTCATCACCGAGCAGTTGGCCCAGGTGGCCGAGCACAACGGCCGCCGATGACGCGGGCGGAACGGCATGTCCGCAGGCTGACTTAACGCCGTTCGATGTTACACCTGAGGGTGACATGTAGCGCCTGGTGGTGTTACATAGAACCATGACAGCGATCGTGCTCGACGGGGCCGCCCCCTTGGTGGCACCGGTCCCTGGGTCCGGGCTCCTTACATGGGCACCCGAGTCCGGGCTTCCCACACTGGCCCAGGTG
>JBOHHD010000129.1:0-1717 GCA_050700515.1 Pseudonocardiaceae bacterium | reverse complement strand
GGGCTAGATGATAAGCTGGAAACCCTGGAGCTGACACGATTCGTGATCAAATCAAATGATACAATTGTGAAGAAACTCCGGGTTGAGTGTGACATTACTGAGCTGGTGATGGGTTCATTCTTGTGCTCGACTGGTTTGTGGTGCTAGCTGCGGCCGATGCGGGCACGGCTTGGGCTTCCCCTATTGCCTTTACGATCAAGTCTCCTTCACTGCTGTGTCGTCAGTTCCAGATAGCGCCCAAAGCGACGCTCGATTCCATGCGGTTGCGAGATTGGCAGGGCGGGTGGGTTCATTGACTTCACCGATGTATCGCTCGTGGGTTTTGCCGTTGTAGTACCAGCGTAGGTAGGCGTAGACACGGCGGCTGGCTTGTGGCGCGCGTAAGGCGACGGAAGCTACCGCTTGACGCCCGTTTGGTAGCTGTACTTGGCGGGCGTTACGACCACCGGCCGCATTGTCTTGTTCGGCCGCTCGCGCGGCACGGGTAAATCCGGGGGGCGGACACCAGGCCGCAGGATCGGGATGCGAGGCTTTCCACGCCCTCGGATTTGCCGCGGTGTCGGCTTGGCTGAGGTCAAGAACACGTTGGGCGGCGGCGGCGGGATCGGCCAGGACGTCGGACTCCCATAGTCGGATTACGGTCCAGCCCTGTTCGCGCAGTTTCGCGGTGACCTCGCGATCGCGGCGCATATTCTTTTCAATCTTGGCGACCCACCATTCGGTTCGGGTGGGGAAGAGATCGGCGAGGCTGGCGAGGCCACGGCGGTGGTGTTCGTTGCCGTGCCACATGTCGCCGTCGACGAAGATGGCTAACCTTCGGGAGCGGTTGACGATGTCTGGCCGTCCCATGATGTCCTTGCCGTGCAGGCGGTAGCGGAAGCCGCGAGCGTGCAGGGCACGCCGTAGAGCCAGCTCGGCTTTGGAGTCTTTGGACCGGACCCTGGCCATCATTCGGCTGGTAACCGCTGGGTCTCGCGGTACCCTTGATCCAGTTTTGTTAGTGGCCACCATGCTGTACACCTCGGGTCGCGCTGGTCAGCGCTGGGCTCAGGGCTCGCGCCACAGCTCGTGACATCACCAAGCCTAAACCGACGGGAACGGCGTTACCGAGTTGGCGCATTTGTTCTCCGCGGGGACCTGCCAGCCGCCAGGTATCGGGAAAGGTCATCGCGCGGGCCACTTCGCGCACCGTCATGTACCGGATGCCGCCGTTATCGCGGCGTAGCACGGACTCCCCCCCCGGCACGCCATGCACCCCGGCCTTGACGGTCTTGGCTGGCCTATCGAGGTCGTTGGGGGTGTGACCGGGATATTGGCGGGCGCCGGGCCAACCATAGTGATGCAACCAGTCCGGATGTTCGACGCGATCTCCCAGTGGTTCAGGGATGCCTCGGAGAGCATCGCGCAGGGTGCGCCATCGCGTGAAGCCGTCGCCGAGCAAAGCAGGGCCTCTTGACTCAGGCCCACGGTGGGGGAGGCTGTGCTCAGCCCAGTACGAGCCATCGATCCGCGCTTGGCGCAGCGCGTCGCTGGAGTGTGTGGGGGTCGGGAACTTCCAATCGCTTAGGCCGAGATCATGACGGAAGGCGATCACGAACACCCGCCACCGCACCTGGGGCACTCCGTAATCAGCGGCGTTGACCAGCAGATACTTTACGTCGTAGCGCTCAGTCGGATCCACATCGACACGTAGCGCCTTGATGAGGCGGGCGTCATG
>JBOHHD010000128.1:0-1632 GCA_050700515.1 Pseudonocardiaceae bacterium | reverse complement strand
CGCTACGAGTGCGCGCGGGTACGGGTCCCCCTGGACTACGCCGACCCGGACGGTGCGCGCGGGGAGATCGCCCTGCTACGGGTCCCGGCGCGGGGCGAACGGATCGGGTCGCTGCTGGTGAATCCGGGTGGTCCCGGCGGCTCCGGGATGAACTTCGTCGCGCTGCAGGCCAGCGACGTGCTGGGGCAACCGTTGACCGCAGGACCGGTGGGGGAGCGTTTCGACGTGATCGGGTTCGATCCCCGGGGGGTGGGCGCCTCCACCCCGCGGGCGGACTGCTACACCGACGCCGAGTACGACCGCGGTGAAGGCTTCTCCGGCGACTTCGTGCCGGACATCGCCGACGAGCAGGAGGCCCGGATGGTGGCGCAACGCTGCGCGGAGGGCTCCGGCGGTCCGCAGGCACTGGCCAGTTTCGGCACCAGCGACGTCGCACGGGACATGGACGTGCTGCGCGCGACGCTGGGTGACGAGCAGTTGTCCTACCTCGGCTACAGCTACGGGACCCAGCTGGGCGCGGTCTACGCCGAGGTGTTCCCGCAGAACGTGCGCGCCATGGTGCTCGACGGCGCGATCGACCCCGACCTCACCGCCACCGAGTTCTACCTCGCGCAGACGACGGGATTCCAGAAGGCCCTTGAGCGGTACGCCGCGGACTGCGCCACCAGCGCCGACTGCCCGCTGGGCACCGACCCGGCCCGGGCGACCGAGAGGTTCCAGGCCATCATGCGGCCCCTGCTGGAGCGACCCGTGCCCACCACGGACGGTCGCGGTCTGAGCTATGAGGACGCCGTTGGCGGGGTCACGAACGGTCTGTACTCCCCGTTGCTGTGGCCGACGATCACCGAAGGGCTCGCCGAGGTGGCCGCCGGACGCGGCGACGTGCTGCAGGCGCGGCGCGACGCCGCCTTCGGGCGCGGTCCCGACGGCCGGTACAACGATTTGATAGACGCGGTCTACGCGATCCGGTGCATGGACTCGCCGCGTCGCACCCCCGCAGAGCAGACCGAACTCGCCCGACAGGCCAGCGCGGCCGCCCCGATCCTGGACACCGGCCGACCGGTGCCGGAGTCGCATCACGAGTGCGAGGCCTGGCCGCAGCCGCCGACCTTGCCTGAGCCGTGGGTCACCGGCCCGGTCGACCTGCCGCCGACCCTGACGGTCTCCGTCACCGGCGACCCGGCCACCCCGTACCAGGGCGGGGTCAACCTGGCCCGCGTGCTGGGCGGGAGCCTGCTGACCGTGGAGGGCACCCAGCACGGTATCGCGATGCTCGGTCAGAGCGAGTGCGTCGATGGCCTCCTCGCCGACTACCTGATCGACCTGCAGACCCCGCCCGACAACGCCCGCTGCACCGTGTAGCCGATGCGTCGAACCCGGTGGCCCTGGATCGAAGGAGAACAGTGCGTCCCGCAACCCTCGCCCGCTCGGTGGCCACGGCCGTGGCGTTGCCGTTGCTGCTCATGCTGAGCGCCTGCGCCCCGCCGTCCCCGCCGGCGTCCTCGGCCCCCGCGCCACCGCCTGCCGAGCTGGCGCGCTTCTACGACCAGGAGCTGATCTTCGGCCCGTGCGCGGGCTACGCCACCACCGGAGCCGACGAGCAGCTCTTCGCGAGTGACCCGAGGTTCGAGT
>JBOHHD010000127.1:0-6993 GCA_050700515.1 Pseudonocardiaceae bacterium | reverse complement strand
GCGCTCGGGGTCGATCCCGGGGATGGGGTGCTGTATGCGGCCAGCCACCACGGGCTGTTTCGGATCCGGCCCGGCAGCGCACCGGAGCGGGTCGGCACCAGCAGCCAGGACATGATGGGGTTTTTCATCGTCGGCCCGGGGAGTTATCTCGGCAGTGGGCACCCCGCTCCCGGCGAGGACCGGCCGGCCAATCTCGGGTTGATCGAGAGCAGCGACGCGGGAGCGAGCTGGGCGCCGGTATCCCTGTCCGGCGAGGTCGATTTCCATACGATCGACGTCAAGGGGGGCATGGTCTACGGCTACGACAGCCAGACCCAGCAGATCATGGTCAGTTCCGACCGCACGAGCTGGGAGCGCCGGGCGCAGCTGCCGCTGGCCGACCTGGCCGTCTCCCCGGACAACCCCCAGTTCCTGCTGGCCACCACCGCCCAGGGGTTGGCGCACAGCGCGGACGGTGGCCGCACCTTCATCCGGGTCACCAGCGCACCGACCCTGCAACTGGTGGACTGGTCGATCGAGAACCTCATCGTCGGGGTGGGACCGACCGGGATCGTCGGCGTAAGCAGCGATCATGGCGCCACCTGGAGCAGGATGGGCACCGTGGAGGGAGTCCCGGCCGCGCTGGCCACGAACGGGCCGGACGAGGTGTACGTCGCCACGGACCGCGGAATTCACAGCTCGACCGACGGCGGCCGGACCTTCACGCTCAGCCACTCCCCGACGTCCGACGGCCACTAGCGGCCCCCGGAGTGGAACTCACGCCGCTGCTGCTCGCTTTCGCGCTGGTGCTGCCCGCCGAGTTGCCGGACAAGACGATGGTCGCGACGCTGCTGCTCTCGGCGCGGTACCGGCTGGGGCCGGTGCTGCTCGGGGTGTCGACGGCGTTCGCGGTGCAGTGCGTGATCGCGGTCGCCTTCGGCAGCGTGCTGACCCTGCTGCCGGACCGGCTCGTCGCGGCGGTGGTGTGCGTGATGTTCGCCGCCGGAGCGGTGTTGCTGCTGCGGGAGGGTTTCGGCGCGAGCGACGAGCCGAACGCGGGGGTGGACGAGCCTTCCGCGGCACCGTCCTGGTGGCGGGTCGCCGCGCTGTCGTTCGGGGTGCTGTTCGCGGCGGAATGGGGGGATGCCTCGCAGTTCGCCGTCGCGGCGCTCACCGCCCGGTACGGCGACCCGCTCGCGGTGGGGCTGGGCGGCTGGCTGGCGCTGGTGACCGTCGCCGTGCTGGCGGTAGTGGTGGGCAAGGGATTGGCGGCCCGGCTGCGGACGCGGTGGCTGCCGCGGATCGCGGGGACGGTGTTCGCGGGCTTCGCCGTGGTGGCGGGGGTGGCGGCGGTGCTGGGCTGATTCCCGCCGGCTCACCCCGGGGACGCGCGCGGGTGCAGGTCGGGCTCCGGGAGCAGGCCCAGCCGGATCAGATCGACCACCGGCGCCTTCAGCGAGACTGATTCGTAACCGGCGAACACCTCGCGGACCGCCCGCGCAGCGGCCTCGGACCACGTGCCGACCTCAGCGGCCAGCGCGTGGGCGTCGGTGCAGTGCAGCGCCTCGTGGACACTCGCGCCGGACCCCACGCGGGCGGTGCCGACCAGCATGTTGAGCAGGCCATGGTGGGTCAGGCCGGTGGCCTCGTCGTGCTGGCGCACCGAGTGGTGCAGCCCGGCGGTGGCCTTGAACGAGCGTCCGGTACTGGTCGTGATGGCCAGGAACTCCGCCACCTCGTCGACGGAGGGGAACGACTCGGCGGCCACGCCTCCACAGCGCAGCTTGGGCCAGCAACCGGCTTCGGCGACCCGGCGTACTCCGTCGAGCCAGTCCGGTCTGCCCCGACGTGGCTCCACCACCCGCACCACGTCGTCCGGTACGAACTCGGAGAGCGCAACCAGCCAGTTGGAGTCCACATCGGACGGGGCGGACACCTCGACCATCCGGACGTCGACCAGCTTGTCGTTGTCCAGCGCGAGGGAGATGGCCTTGGGCAGGCCACCCAGCCCCGTGTTGGCGACCAGCGACAGGGCCACCGGCCGCGCGGGGGGATGCGCGCGCAGCTGGGTGACCAGCTCACCGATCCGAGAGGTCGGGCAGAGCAGGCAACCGACCATCCCCGCGTACGCCTTGTCGTGCGCGGTGAGGTGGGTACGGACCGCATCGGCCATACTTGCTCTGGGTGAGGTCACCAGCACTGCGTCGTCGACCAGGCGGGTGAGTAGCGGCGGAACGTCTCTCGGCTCAGGGACGTGCAAGTTCAACACCGATGACACCCGGTCACCCTACTGGCACGCTGACGGCTCATCTGAGGTCGCGCACCTCCCGCGTCACGCTGCGCTCAAGGACGAAGGACATCAGGGGAATGGTGCCGGCCAACGCCACCAGCACCATCCGGCCGGGACGCCACCGCGCGGCGGTACCCAGCAGCACGACGGTGATGAGGTAAACCACGTACATCCAGCCGTGCGCGTAGGCACTCCAACTCAGATCGTCCCGGCTGAACCCGTACTTGAGTACCATCGACGCACACAGCAACAACAGCAGGACACCGGTGAGGTAGGCCATCACCCGATAGGCCAACAGGCGCCGGAGCAGCGCCGAGCGGGCGTCAGCGTCCCCGGTCCCGCTCGGCGAGCCGGGTGAGGTAGGCGTTGTACTCGGCGAGCTCATCGTCGGCATCGTCCTTTCGGGAGTCCTCTCGGGATGCGGGTCCTCGGGTAGCGGCTAACGATGGGGGCGGGGGAATCCAGGGGGTGCGGTTGAGCGCGGTGTCCCGGTCGGGGGATGGCGGATGCTGCTCCAACCACAGAAACCGCAACCAGCCCGCGACGAGGACGGCGGCGAACAGGGGCCACTGCAGGGCATAACCGAGGTTCTGCCAGTCACCGGTAACCGAATACGCCCGGTCCCACTGCCAGTGCGCCAATTCCAGGAACACTCCGCAGCCTGCTGCCACCAGCACGTGCCCCGCCCACCAGCGTCGGGAGAGCGCGAACCGCCACATCGGGCTCACGATACGCCCGCTCCTCGCCCGCGCCGCGCTGGCATGGGGGAAGGACATACCACGCACGAAGGACTACCACACCGAGCATGAAGGACGGACACACCGAGCATGAAGGACGGACACACCGAGCATGAGGGACGGACACGCCGGGTATGGGGGACGGACACGCCGGATAGGGAGGGCGGACACGCCGGGTATGGGGGGCGATAGCGTGGTGGGGATGGGACGCACGGTCACCGAGGTGGGGCAGCGGCGGGCGTTGGTCGTCGAGGTGGTGCTGGTCCTCACGGTGACGCTGGGGCTGGCGGGGCTGCGTAGCCTGCTGTCGCTGCTGGATGCGTTGATCGCGCCGGTGCCGCTGCCCGAGCAGTCCGTGGCGATCAACGTGCCCGCCCGGCGGGTCGAGCTGCTGGATCTGGCTCATCAGCTCACCGGGGTGCTCCAACTGGTGGCCTGGGGCGGGCTGGGGGTCTACCTGCTGTGGCGCAGCGGCATCGGACCGCGCAGCCTGGGGTTGGACCGCAGTGCCCCGGCCAGGGACGCCGGGCTCGGCGCGGGGCTGGCCGCGCTGATCGGGGTGCCGGGGCTGGGTCTGTACCTGCTCGCCCGCGCCGTGGGGATGAACCTCACGGTGCTGCCCTCGGCGCTGGACGACACCTGGTGGCGGGTCCCGGTGCTGCTGGCCTCGGCGGTGGCCAACGCGCTGGCCGAGGAACTGCTGGTGGTCGGATACCTGATCACCAGGCTGCGTCAGCTCGGTTGGGGCGCGGGCGCTGCCCTGCTGGCCAGCGCCGTGCTGCGCGGCTCCTACCACCTCTACCAGGGGTTCGGCGGCTTCGTCGGGAACCTGGTGATGGGGATCGTGTTCGGCTGGGTGTGGCAGCGAACCCATCGGCTGTGGGCGCTGGTGATCGGCCACGCGCTGATCGACGTCGTGGCATTCGTCGGGTACGCGGTGCTGCGCGGCCGGGTCGGCTGGTTGCCCTAAGCAGCCCGGCTCATCCCCGACCGGGCGCGGCCGGTTGGGCACGGTCGCGGGACAGCTGGTTGCCACCTGCGGTTTTGACCGACCCGTTCACCCGCCGGCGCTGGGTACCGACCCGATCGGGGGGGTCGACCAACGCAAGGGCGCCGGTCAGCTCGGCCATGGTGATCGCTCGGTGGGCCGGCTGGCCGGGGTGGGCGACCACCACGACGGGGACGCCGGTATCGGCGCCGTGGCGGGTGGCGACCAGCAGTGCCGTCAGCCCGACGGCACTGAAGAAGCCGACCTTCGTCAGGTTCACGACCACCGACCGCACCCCGGGGACGGCTGTCGCCTCACCGAGGGCCTGGCTCAGCTGGGAGACGGTGGCGAGATCGACTTCGCCGACGGCATGCACCCGGATCTGGTCGCCGATGTGCTGGTGATACACGCGCAACAGCTCGCTGCTCACTCTCCGTCGCCTCCTGATGGCGCCGAAACACTCCCTACAGGTGTCCGGCTCGCACTGTAGCGACAAAAAAGCCTGAATGCATCGTTTTGTCATCGTTTTCCGCTCCCGACGTGGACCACGGTCCTCCTCACCACCGGCTCGACCGGTGCGTCATCGCGAACCTGCAACAGTTCAGAGCGGGCGCATCGTCGCCGGCGGCCGGAATCGGCAACGATGAACCCATGAGCTCAGCATCCGTCTCGGGACCTCACCCGAGCCGCAGCCCCGGGGGGGCGTTGTGGACCGCGGGCGCGGTGGCCCGGTTTCTGGGTGTTCCGCCCTCGACCCTGCGCAGTTGGCATCGCCGCTACGGCATCGCCGCCACGGGGCATCACGCCGGTCGGCATCGCCGCTACACCGACGCCGACATCGCCGCGCTGACCCGGATGAAGCACCTCATCACCGACGGCATGAGCCCTGAATCGGCCGCCCAGCTCGCCCACCATCCCGTCCATCCCGTCGCGTCCGAAGCCCCCGCAACCTCGCCCACCGAACGGGACGGGCTGCTCGACGCGGCATTCCGGCTCGACGCGGACATGGTGCTGGCCATCCTGGAGGCTCATCTCCTCGCCCGTGGCGTCATCGCCACCTGGGACGAGTTGTGCTGCCCCGCCCTGGCCGCCCTCACCCGACGAGCCGTCCCCGACAGCCCGGATGAGTGCATCGACGTGGAGCACCTGCTGTCCTGGGCCATTACCGCGGCCCTGCACCGCGCGCCCACCCCGCCGGCGCAACCCGGGCCGCCGGTGCTGTTGGCCTGCGCCGACGGTGAACACCACACCTTGGCCCTCGAAGCGCTGCGTGCCGCCCTGGCCCAGCACGCCATACCCACCCGCACCCTCGGTGCCGCCGCACCGACCGCCGCCCTGCACGACGCCCTGCGCCGCGCCGAACGACCACCGGCCGCGCTCGTGCTCTGGGCACACACTCCGGACACCGCAGATCCCGGCGCGCTGCGCTCCCTCGCCGACACCGGGATCACCCTGATCGCGGCCGGTCCCGGCTGGGATCACATCGCACTCCCTCCGAAGGTGACCCACCCGACCAACCTGCGCGCCGCCCTGGATTCGCTCCGCCCCCCACTCCGGAAATCACCTGCGCACCCTCCGAAACTGACGATGACCCATGACAAACCAGAGGGCGTGGACTTCCAGGAGCCAGCCCCGCCCGAGTAAAGAATTCCGCCACCCTCAGGTATGTCGCGCAGGGTGGCGGAACTGGTTGCTGGTCGAGCCGAGCTACGCGGGTACGGCGTCGGGTTCCGGCTCCTCGATGAGGTCGACATCGATGTCGATGTCGGCTCCGTCGTCGTCGGAGTTGAACGAATCGTCCACGCTGGTCTCGGTGGCGTCATCGTCGGAGGCATCGACATTGGTCTCGCTGTTGTCGGTGTTCAGCGAGTCGCTGACCGTGGTGTCGTCATCGGAGTTCAGTGATCCCTCGATGTCCTCACCGGCCACCACGCTGTCCTCGATCGTGCCGCCCTTGTTGTCGACACCATCGTTGTCCTGGTTGAACGAGTCCTCGATGACGTTGACGTCATTGTCCTGGTCGAACGAGTCAGTGATGGTGACGTCGCCTTCGGCGGTGATCGTCGTGGTGTCCCGATCGTCCACGGTGACGATGGTGTCCCGGTCGTCGACGTAGGTGTAGCTGTACTCGTTGGTCTCGTGCACCACTGTCTCGTGGACCTCGTGTTGCTGCTTGAGATAGGTGATCTCCCGGACCGGGTCATCGTTGCCGCCGCTGTGCACCACCGGGGCGGATTCAGCGCTCCTGGCGTGCACCGCCGGGTGATCGGCCAGCATCGGCGCCACGTCGCGCACGTCCTGGGCCGACAGCCCGTCCAGACCGTGCTTGGCCAGGGTGGCATCGGGGTCGCGCTCGAATTCCGCCTGGGCGGCCTCGTCACGCAACAGGTTCAGGAGAAACTCGAGAAGCGAGTTAACGGTGAGCACGTTATCCACCTCGGTATCGTGATTCGTGTTGCGTGGGCCCGGACATCATCCGGAGAGCAGAAGAAGCCGGGAAGCCGCCCGATATCGTCCACGACGACCGTAACCCGGGTCCGCCGCTCGAGGAAAAAGGCGGCGGACCCGGGTTCGTCAACGCTGTCGGAAAAGCGTGCTCACCCGATCGCTGCTCAGATGATGTCGACGATGACCAGGGTCTCGTTGATGTCCAGGTCGAGCAGGTCGTCATCGGAGTTGAACGAGTCGTCGATGTCGGTGACCACGACGTCGTCATCGGAGGCGTCGATGTTCGTCACGCTGTTGTCGGTGTTGAACGAGTCATTGACAACCGTGTCGTCATCGGAGTTGAACGAGTCCTCGATGTCGTCACCGGCGACATTGCTGTTGTGGATGAGGCCACCCTGGTTGTCGACGCCGTCGTTGTCCTCGTTGAACGAGTCCTCGAAGTCGAAGTCGTTGACGACCGTGGTGTCCTGGTCGGCGTAGACGTAGGCCGGACCACCGGCGCCACCCGCGCCACCATCGGCGCTGGACTCCGCCACCGTGGCGGCCGAGGC
>JBOHHD010000126.1:0-5993 GCA_050700515.1 Pseudonocardiaceae bacterium | reverse complement strand
GTACGGCACCGGTGTGACGCTCAGTTCCCACCTCAAGGGTGAAGCACGGTTGAGGCTTTCAGCGCGTCGCGTTGACCGGTCGCTTGCCAGCGGCCTACCGTCGGTCTCCATAACAAATCGTGCGGTTGTGATCCGCGCACAGACGACAACTGGAGGGGTCAGCTGTCGGCCGGGTGGCGGGCACGGATCGACCAGACGAAGGCGAGGGGAGGCATGGGTAGTGGACGGACCGCACCTCGGAGCGGACACCCCCCACCACGACGGCCAGCCCACTGAGGCCGACGACATTGCCGAGCAGGGCACCCTGTTCCCGGATTCCGCCCTGGCCGGATTGCCCGGGGTAACCGACCAGCTGGTGGGCTACCGGGGTCCGGCGGCATGTCAGATCGCCGGAATCACCTACCGCCAGCTGGACTACTGGGCACGGACCGGTCTTGTGGTGCCGTCGATCCGCAGCGCTTCCGGTTCGGGCAGCCAGCGGTTGTACTCGTTCAAGGATGTCCTGGTCCTCAAGGTGGTCAAGCGGCTCCTTGACACCGGCGTCTCGCTGCGGAACATCCGTGCGGCAGTGGAGCATTTGCGGCGTCGGGGGGTGCATGATCTCGCTCGGCTCACCCTGTTCAGCGATGGCACCACTGTTTACGAGTGCACCTCTCCCGAGGAGGTGATCGACCTGTTGCAGGGTGGGCAGGGCGTGTTCGGCATTGCCGTGAGCGGGGCGATGAAGGAGATCGCCGGATCGATCAGCCAGTTCCCCCCGGAGCGCGCAGATGGAGGCGCGATCGCCACGACCCCGGAAGACGAGCTGACCAGGCGTAGGCGAGCCCGTCGGATCAGCTGAGATGGGGGGCAAGGCTGTGTGGTCGCGGTCATGGCGGGGTGCCTGAACCGGAGCCAGCAGCCTCTGCCAGTTAGGCTGGAGAAGTAGTCGTTGACCCACGCGGGAGAGCTCCGGGTCTGTCACTCACCCGGGCGCCGAAGGAGCAACCCCTCCCCGGAATCTCTCAGGCGAACAGGACCGTGTGGATCAGGCACCTCTGGAAAGCAGTGGCATACGTCACCCGCCGACGGGGAAAACCAGCCGTGAAGGGCCGGTGAATCTCTCAGGCGCCCCTCAGGGGCAGAGACAGAGGGGGAGGACCGACCGGGCAAGGAGCTCGGCCGTTCTCCCGTGATGTCCTGGAGGTCATGACACATGATCAGTCGCGAGAAGCGTTCCCTTGCCGAGCTGGAGCACGGCACCGCCTTCGTCGATCGACACATCGGGCCGCGGAACGGCGAGCTGGCCAGAATGCTGGAAGTGATCGGCGTTGCCTCGCTGGATGAGCTCGCCTCGCGTGCCCTGCCGCGCGCCCTCGTGGATCCGGACGCGATACTGGACTTGCCCGCTGCCACCGAAGAGCAGGCGCTCGCCGAGCTCCGTGAGCGCGCGGCTCGGTGCCAGCCACGGGTGCCGATGATCGGGATGGGCTACCACGGCACCATCACCCCACCGGTGATCCGCCGCTCGGTACTGGAAAGTCCGGCCTGGTACACCGCCTACACGCCCTACCAGCCGGAGATCTCCCAGGGCCGTCTCGAGGCGCTGCTCAATTTCCAGACCATGGTGTGTGATCTCACTGGTTTGCCGGTGGCCAACTCCTCCCTGCTCGACGAGGCCACTGCGGCAGCCGAGGCGATGACGTTGCTGCGCCGGGCGAGCCGGGCCAGCTCAGCGCGGTTCCTGGTGGACGGCGACACACTGCCCCAGACCCTGGCGGTGCTGGCTACCCGAGCCGAGCCACTCGGCGTCGAATTGGAGATCGGTGACCTGACTCGGGGGATCCCGGACGGCGAGTTCTTCGGGGTGCTGTTGTCCTACCCGGGCGCCTCCGGTGCGCTGCGCGACCACGAGTCGTTGATCGAACAGGTCCACCAGCGAGGTGCGGCGGTGGCCGTCGCGGCCGACCCACTGGCCCTGACCCTGCTGCGGCCGCCAGGAGAGATCGGTGCCGACGTCGTGATCGGATCGACCCAGCGCTTCGGGGTACCGATGGGTTTCGGCGGACCGCATGCCGCTTACCTGGCGGTCCGCCAGGGTCTGCAGCGCCAGCTACCCGGGCGGCTGGTGGGCGTGTCCGACGATGCGGACGGCAACCCCGCCTATCGGTTGGCGCTGCAGACTCGTGAGCAACACATCCGCCGGGAGAGGGCCACCAGCAATATCTGCACCGCTCAGGTGTTGCTGGCCGTGATGGCCTCGATGTACGCGGTGTACCACGGTCCCGAAGGGCTGCGCGATATCGCTCTGCGGGCGCACCGGATGGCGGCGGTGCTGGCGGCCGGGCTGCGCGGGGGTGGCGTCCAGGTCGTGACCGACGCGTTCTTCGACACCGTGCTGGCCAAGGTGCCGTGTCGAGCTGCGGAGGTGGTATCGGCCGCCCATGAGGCCGGGGTGGACCTACGGCTCGTCGATGCCGATCACGTCGGGATCAGCTGCGCGGAGACCACCACCCGCCATCACCTGCGGACTGTCTGGGAGGCATTCGGACTCTCCTGCCCGGATCCGGAGATCCTCGACGCCCAGACTTCGGATGCCGTGCCCCCCGCCCTGGTTCGCACGTCCGAGTACCTCACTCACCCGGTCTTCTCCTCCCACCGCAGTGAGACCGCGCTGCTTCGCTACCTCCGAAAGCTGGCCGACAAGGATGTGGCGCTGGACCGCAGCATGATCCCGCTGGGTTCGTGCACGATGAAACTCAACGCCACCGCCGAGATGGAACCGGTGAGCTGGCCACAGTTCGCCGACCTGCACCCGTTCGCCCCCCGGCAGGACGCGCAGGGTTTGCTCGAGGTGGTCGCCGATCTTGAACTCTGGCTCGCTGCGCTCACCGGCTACGACGCGGTGAGCTTGCAGCCCAACGCGGGCAGCCAGGGCGAGTTCGCCGGTCTCCTGGCGATCCGGGCTTACCACCGTAACCGTGGCGAGACGGACCGGGATGTCTGTCTCATCCCCTCCAGCGCGCACGGCACCAATGCGGCTTCAGCGGTGATGGCCGGGATGCGCGTCGTGGTGGTCGGGTGTGATCGCCGCGGTGACGTCGACCTCGACCAGCTCCGTGCGAAGATCGCCGAGCACGGTGCTCAGCTGGCCGCCATCATGATCACTTATCCGTCCACGCACGGGGTGTACGAACAGGGCGTGACGCAGGTGTGCGGGCTGGTGCACGATGCGGGAGGTCAGGTCTACGTCGACGGGGCCAACCTCAATGCACTGCTCGGGCTGGCCCGGCCAGGTCGCTTCGGTGCCGACGTCAGTCACCTCAACCTGCACAAGACGTTCTGCATCCCGCACGGCGGCGGCGGGCCGGGAATAGGTCCCATCGGCGTCCGATCGCACCTGGTGCCGTTCCTGCCCGGGCATCCGGAAACCGCACCTGATGCGCCGGTGGGTCCGGTGGCCGCGGCACCCTGGGGCAGCGCATCGATCCTGCCGATCTCCTGGGCCTACGTGCGGATGATGGGCGGCGAAGGACTGCGTCGCGCCACGCTCACTGCGGTGGCGGCGGCGAACTACCTGGCTCGACGCCTGGAGGGGCACTTCCCGGTGCTCTACGCAGGCGAGGACGGGCTGGTCGCCCACGAGTGCATCTTGGACCTGCGGCCGATCACCACGACCACCGGCGTCACGGTGGACGATGTCGCCAAGCGGCTGGCCGACTACGGGCTGCACGCCCCCACCATGTCGTTCCCCGTGGCGGGCACCATGATGGTCGAGCCCACCGAGAGCGAAGATCTGGTCGAGTTGGACCGTTTCTGCGACGCCATGATCGCGATCCGGGGTGAGATCGACCGGCTCGCTGAGGGGGAGTGGTCCGCGCAGGACAATCCGCTGCGCTGCGCGCCGCACACTGCGGCATGCTTGACCGATAAGTGGGACCACCCGTACAGCCGGGAACTCGCCGCTTACCCGATGGGCCGGATGGCGACCAAGGTGTGGCCCTCGGTGCGCCGGGTCAATCAGGCCCAGGGCGACCGCAATCTGATCTGCGCCTGCCCGCCCGTGGAGGCGTTGCGCACCTGAGTCGCCGCGGCGGGCACCCGGTGCGGCGGTCGCTGTGCCGTAGGGTCGAAACCATGCAGCCCTGGAGGACAACGCCTCTCCCCCAGTTACCCGGCCAGGGCCCGCCGCTGCGGCTGTACGACACCGCGACCGGGCAGATCCGACCGACCGCCCCGGGATCCGTCGCACGGATGTATGTCTGCGGTATCACTCCTTATGACGCCACCCATCTCGGGCACGCGGCCACTTACCCGGCCTTCGATCTGATCCACCGGCACTGGCGCGATGCCGGCCACGAGGTGCACTACGTGCAGAACGTGACCGATGTCGACGACCCGCTGCTGGAGCGGGCGATCCGTGACCAGGACGACTGGGTGGTACTGGGAATGCGGGAGACCGCGTTGTTCCGGGAGGACATGGAGGCGCTGCGGGTGCTCCCGCCACGGGACTTCGTCGGCGCCGTGGAGGCGATCGGGGAGATCGTCGAGGTGGTCGCCAAGCTGCTCGCCGCCGGTGCGGCATACCGGGTGCAGGACACCGGGCATCCCGACATCTACTACGACCACAACGCCACCGAGCACTTCGGTTACGAGTCCCGCTACGACGAGGACACCATGCTGGCGCTATTTGCCGAGCGTGGCGGCGACCCCGACCGGCCCGGTAAGCGCAACCCACTGGACCCGTTGCTCTGGCGGATGGCTCGCCCCGGCGAACCAGCTTGGGACTCGGAACTGGGCCCAGGGCGCCCGGGATGGCACGTGGAGTGCTCCGCGATCGCGCTCAACCGCATCGGCAACGGCTTCGACGTCCAGGGCGGCGGCTCGGACCTGATCTTCCCGCACCACGAGTTCTCCGCCGCCCACGCCGAGGCGCTCACTGGTGAGCATCCGATGGCCCGGCACTACGTGCACACCGGGATGATCGGTCTGAACGGCGAGAAGATGTCCAAGTCGAAGGGCAACCTGGTCTTCGTCTCCCGGTTGCGTGCCGACCAGGTGGACCCCATGGCGCTGCGCCTCGCGCTGCTATCCGGGCACTACCGCACCGACCGGACCTGGACACCCGGGATGCTCGACGACGGAGCGGCGCGGCTGAGGCTATGGCGAGAGGCCATTGCTCTGCCCACCGGCGCACCCGCAGCGGGGACTGTCACCCGACTCCGCGCCCACCTCGCCGAAGATTTGGACACCTCCCGCGCCCTCGCCACAGTCGACCAGTGGGCCACCGAGACGCTGACCCGCCACGGCCGGGACGCCGACGCCCCCGCGGTGGTCCGCACCGCGGTCGACGCCCTGCTGGGGATCGCGCTGTAACACCTCTGCGCAGCGGTGGTGTCAGCAGAACACCAGGTCGAGAGTGGGGTCGATGCGATGCAGGTCAGCGGGGGATGGTGCTCATGAAGGCCTGCCAGGCGGTGCGGAAGACGGTCAGGGCGGGGCCGTCGCGGTCCTTGGAGTCGCGCACCAGTACAACGTCCGGGGTGGGCGCGATCTCCACGCAGTTACCGCTTCCGGCGCTGTAGCTGCTGCTGCGCCAGCCGACCTCGACGCAGTCAGCGCCGTTGCCGCTGTAGCTACTCGTGCGCCAGACGATCCTGGCCGGCTCAGACGCGGTCATCATGGTCCTCTCGGTCCGCATAGAGTCCGGTTGCCAGGGTGGCAATCAGCTCCCTGGATTGTCCCTCGCCCAGCGCGGTGTTTGCGAGCACCCCAGGATGCGCTGGTAGGCCCAGATATCCTCAGGCTTCTCCAGAAACAGGCAGGAGGTCTCGCCCTCCAGATACACCATCGGCTTGAACTCAGCGAACTCCATCAAGATGAACGGCCCTGCCGTCGCGGCGTGCGCACCGAGCGAGGTGGGCACCACCCGGAGAGCCAGATAGGCGCGCATCGACATCCGTAACAGGTGTTGAAGCTGGTCGCACATCCCCGCCCGCCCACCTGCCGGAGTT
>JBOHHD010000125.1:0-26128 GCA_050700515.1 Pseudonocardiaceae bacterium | reverse complement strand
GAGTATCGCCACGGCGAGCAGCGCCGTACGTACCCCCGGCCGGGCGGTGGCCTCGACGAGTCCGGCGCGCAGGGTCATCACATAGCCGGCGGGCTCCGCGGCGTCGTCCCCACCGCCCACCGACCGCGCGCGTGGGGGCTCGGGCAATCGGGACGCCAGCGCGGCGGCGGCAAGGCAGGAACCGATGCTGATCCAGCCCACGAGCTCGTACCCGCCGACAGCGAACAGCACGGTGGCCGCGGCCACGGCCGGCAGCTGGGCGAACAGCCCCACCCCGGTGACCCATCCGAGCACCCGCGGGTAGTGCGCCTCGGCCCCGACGGCGGCGAGGCCGTCGTACAACAGCGCCTCCAGAGCACCGGAGAACAGTGCGCCGCCGAAACCCCACAGCACGAAACCGGCCGCGAACCCCGGGAAACCGGGCAGCGCGATCCACAGCGCATACCCCGCCGCCTGCAGCACACCACCGGCGACCAATGCACCCCGGCGGGAAAAACGATCGGCCAGCGCACCCGAAGGCACCTCGGCGATGATCGCCACCGCCGACCACAGCGCGAACAGCGCGGAGATCTCAGCGCCGGACAGGCCGGTGTCGGCAAACCACACGGCATACAGCGGATACAGCGGCACGACGTCGGCAAGCATCGCCCAGGTGACGGTCAGCCGGGCAAGGGGGCGGGCTTCACGAGGAAGCGGGCGTCAACCAAAGCTCATGATCGGAAGGGTAGCGCAACGCGACCTCACTGCCCACCGGATTTCTCCCCCCTCGACGACGCCGTCGTAAACCGGAGTAATCAAAGCCGTGGTGGGTCAGGCCGCGAGGATGAAGGACAGGAAGAAACCGGCCGCGGTGGCGAACGCGTTGAGCGGCCGTCCGTGCTCGAATGCCTCGGGCATGAGGGTGTCGGCCAGCGAAGCCAGGACCGCGCCGCCGGCGAAGGCCAGCGCGATGGCCAGCACCCCCTCCCCCAGGCCGTCGGCCACGAATCGCCCCAGTACCACCGCCGCGGCCAGCAGAATCGCGCAGCCAACCCAAGTCGCGACGACCGATCGTGCGCTCTGCCCGGCTTGCCGCATGGTTACCGCACCGACAAGTGACTCCGGCAGGTTGGAAAAGAAGATCGCCACAAGCAACGTCAGGGAGACACCGCCGACCAGCGATACACCGAGGGCCAGGTTCTCCGGAACCCCATCGAGCGTGACCGCGGCGAGCAGGGCCAAGCCCACCCCGCTGCGGGCGCCGGCCGAGGCGACCTCTCCCTGGTCGGGGCCGCTGCTGCCGGTGACGTAGCGATCCAGCACCGTGTCGGCGACGACGAAGGCAGCGGCTCCGGCGAGCAAACCGAGCCCGGATCGCGCTGCACCGCCCCGCTCGAACGCCTCCTGAAACAGCTCGAAGGCCAACGCGGAGATCAACGCGCCGCTGGCGAAGGCCAGCAGTACCCCGGTCACCCACTCCGGCGGGGTCCAGAACGAACCCGCCACCGCGCCGATGACGAGTGCGCTGGAGGCAGCCAAACCAAACAGAATGGCGGTGAGCATGGCAGAGATTCTTACCGCGCTTGGGCATCTGCTGCAGGCACGTCGGGCCGGTCGGTCCGAGCAAAGGCGTCAAACAGCACCAGAATGGGAACTCGGGGTGACCTGCTGCCGAAAGATACGGACGACCATCTGTGGACATGTCCGACCTCAGTTACGCCCTCCTCGGCCTCGTGGCTCTGCTGGCCGGACTCCTGCCCCGGCTGCTCGCCGACCGACCGCTGTCGATGCCAATGGTCTTCCTCGGTCTGGGCATGGCGGTGTTTCCCTTGCCCCTGGGCCTTCCGGATCCCGACCCACTGCGTTATCCCGATATCGCGGAGCGGCTCACCGAGATCGGGGTGGTCGTGGCGCTGATGGGTGCCGGTCTCAAGCTCGACCGTCCCCTCGGTTGGCGGGCGTGGTCCTCCACCTGGCGGATGCTGGCCGTGGCGATGCCCCTGACCATCGCGGCCACCGCACTGCTGGGCTGGTGGTGGCTCGGGCTGGGACCGGCAGCGGCAGTGCTGCTCGGTTCCGCGCTGGCGCCCACGGATCCGGTACTCGCCTCCGACGTGCAGGTCGGCGAACCCGGTGGGCACGAGGAGGACGAGGACGAGGTGCGCTTCACGCTGACCTCGGAAGCAGGTCTCAACGATGCGCTGGCGTTCCCCTTCGTCTACGCGGCCATCGCGATGGCCATTGCCGGCAGCGGCCCGGCTGGCTGGGTGTGGCACTGGCTGGGCGTCCATGTGATCTACCAGCTGACCATCGGGCTGGTCGCAGGCATCGTGCTGGGGCGGCTGCTCGGCTGGCTGTTCTTCCGCCCTCGCTCCCCCACCCTCCACCTGGCCTCCCACGCCGAAGGCTTCGTCGCCCTGGCCGCGACCTTTTTGGCCTACGGGATCACCGAAATCGTCGGCGGGTACGGCTTCCTGGCGGTGTTCGTCTGCGCGCTGTCGATCCGCGCTTCGGAACGCTCGCACGAATACCACCAGGTGCTGCACAACTTCGTGGAGCAGATCGAGCGGTTGCTCACCGTGCTGCTGCTGGTGCTCCTCGGCGGCGCAGTCGTCGGTGGACTGCTCGCTCCGCTGACCTGGCAGGCCGTCATGCTGGGGCTTGCTCTGGTATTCCTGGTGAGACCCGTCGCGGCGTGGTTGTCCTTGCTGGACGGTCCGGGTACGCGCGCGGAGCGGACCGCCATCGCGGTGTTCGGCATCCGAGGAATCGGCTCGTTCTACTACCTGTCCTACGCGATCGCCGCCGCGACCTTTCCCGACAGCGATCAGATGTGGGCCGCGGCTGCGTTCGTGGTCATCCTTTCGGTGGTCATGCACGGGACCGCAGCCACCCCGATCATGAACCGACTCGACCACCGCCGGTGGATCGCCCGACAGGGACGCTGACGGCCGGTCGGAGGTGCCAGCGGGAGAAGTGAAAATTCCCGGCGATCGACTAAAGTTCGGCAGACCGAGGGCGACGGGCGATGACGTGCTTGCTGCGGGCGGAGACGGGAGCAAGGACATGAGGCCTGGACAACTATCAGACTGGTCAGCCGACGCCTTCGGCGAGCACGTCGACGTCCTGCGCACGGCAATCCCGGTAGCACTCACCATGGCGCACACGCGGGCCCGCGCCGGCCACGATGCCACGCAGTCGAAGAATCTGCGGGTCTATGGAACAGCACTCTGGGAGTTCCAGCATGAGGAGCTGGTGGCGGCGACGACATCGATAGCCGGGGCCAGGGTCGCGAAGTTCGGCGGCTACGAGCTTCCGGTCGTGGCGAATCACGTGTTGTTCCCCCTGCGCTACACCGACCGGGCCGGGATACCCGTGGAACGGGCCTGCCTCCCCGTGCCGGTGTCCAGGCAGCGTCAGCGGCTGTTCGGGGCGCATGCGCCCGAAGTCGAGCGAGCCAACCCGTTCCTCGACGAATCGTGGGCCGAGCTGGACCTGCCGGCCGACTACGAGGTGTTTCCCCAGCTCGGCGACGACACGGAGTTGATCGTGATCGCCTACGCCTGCAGTCTGGAAGCAGGCGTGCTGCACATCGAGTGGGGCCGCGCCGAGCACATCGGCGGTGGTGAGCTGCGGTGGGGTGAGCACACCCCGCTACCGCTGGTCTTGGCCGAGCCGGCGAATTCGGTGACAGGGCGCAACCAGTTGAGCAGCACCGGGCAGCGCACCGCCGGATCGCGTTTCGATGCGGGTGTCGAACCCGGCATCGCGTTGGATTTGCGGCACCCCGCCGATGAGCGGCGCAATGTGCCCCCGCAGACTGAGCGCCACCCCGACGAGCCGCGCACCCAGGACGATGACCGAGACTGATCAGCCCCCGCCGCTCCTGCGGCACTCCGGCACCTCGTCGTCACTGGCTCCGGCCGGTATTACCGGCGCGTTCGACCCGGCTCGGTTGACCCAGGCACGGCAGCTGGCCGGGATGACGAAGAAGGACATCGCCGACGGCCTCGGCATCACCCCGGCCGCGGTCGGCCAGTACGAGGCCGGGGTGACCAGTCCACGGCCTGATGTGCTGCGCTGTCTGGCCGACGTGCTGGGGGTTCCGGTGGCGTTCTTCGCCGCGGGTCGACCACGCGCCCAGTTGGACGCCTCCAGCACGCACTTCCGAAGCTTGCACTCAACGCGGGTCTTCCAGCGGGACAAGGCCGTCGCGTTCGCCTCTCAGGTGTGGGAGTTGACCCATGCCTTGGAGCGACGGGTGCAGTTGCCCATGGTGGATCTGCCCGGCTTCTCGGGTGGCGAGGTGACGTCGACCGGCGAGATGCCCAGCGATCCGGTCCGAGCAGCCCAGGCACTGCGCAGGTACTGGGGACTGGGGCGGGGACCGATCGCCCATCTCGTCCGGTTGATGGAAGCCCACGGCATCGTCGTGGCGATGTTGCCGTTCGAGCGGAGCGAAGCCAGCCGGATCGCGGCGTTCTCCACGTCCCGGCTGCCTCGGCCCCTGATCGTGTTGACTCCCGATCGCGCCGATGACGTCTACTGGTATCGGTTCAGCGCGGCGCACGAACTCGGTCACCTGATCTTGCACGGTGACACGGTGCCCGGTGATGTACAGCACGAACGGGAGGCTGACGCTTTCGCCGCCGAGTTCCTCACTCCGCAGGCGAGTATCGTCCCGGAGCTTCCTGCCCGGGTGGATTTCACCGTGCTGGCACGCCTGCAGGCCGCGTGGGGCATCTCCGTCAAGTCGCTGCTCCACCGCTGCCGGGAGCTGGGACTCCTCTCCGCCCCCACGGCCAGCCGCGCCTACCAACGACTCAACGACTTGACTTCCCAGGGACTGTTCGCCAGCGAACCCATCGCCGGTTATCCCGGGGAGAGGCCCGTGCTCCTGGTCCAGGCCTTCCACCTGGCGACCCAGCGCGGAACGACGCTTCCCCGGCTGGCCGCCGAGCTTGCCTGGCCGGTGGAACGGGTGGCCGTGCTACTGGGGCTGCGCTCGACTCGACCCTGCCTACGATTGGTCACGTAACTGAACCTCAGCGGCTCCCCGGCAAGCATGTCCAGCACTAGCGGGGGAGATCGGCGCGGGCCAGCGACCGGAGCAGCCCGGGAGTCAGCCGCGAGGCCAGCAGGCCGATCTTGGCTTCAGGAGTGACCGGGGCGATGGCAACGTTGCGTTCGACTGCCCGCAGGATCGCGCGCGCCGCCCGGTCCGAGGTGAAGTTGCGGCGGCGGTAGAGCGCGGTGACGCGTTGCTGAATGGCCCGCTCTTCAGCGGGGCCAAGCCCGACGATCCGGGCCGTGTTGGTGATGTTGGTGTGCACGAACCCCGGGCAGACCGCCACGACACCAACGCCGTGCTCGGCCAGTTCTGCGCGCAGGCACTGACTCAGGGCCAGAACCGCGGCCTTCGTCGTGGTGTATGCCGGAAGCGACCGCGACGGTAGATAGGCGGCGGCAGAGGCGATGTTGACGATGGTGCCCCCCACACCGCCGGCGACCAGCAGCCCGCCCAGGACGCGGCAACCGTGGATCACCCCCCACAGATTGACGTCGATGATCCGTTCCCAGTCGTCCACCGTGGTGTCGAAGAACGCTCCACCCATGCCGATACCCGCATTGTTGATCACAATGTCCGGGGTGCCGTGCTCATCACGCAGCACCGTGCCGAACTTCTCGATCGCATCGCCGTCGGCGACGTCCACCACGTATGCGTCCGCCCGCGGACCGAGGGTTCTGGCCAGTACGGCGGTGCGCTCGACCGTCTGCTGGTCGATGTCGAGGAGTACCACCTCGGCGCCGTGCGCGGCGAACTCCAGCGCGCAGGCCCGACCGATGCCACTACCCGCGCCGGTGATCACCACGAGGTTGTCCTCGAACCGCCTGCGGGGCCGGGCGCTGACCCGGGCCCGGCGCAGCCCGCGTGCCGGGTGCCCGCCCTCGGTGTGCTCGATCAGCTCACTCGCACAGCGCGCCACAATCTCCGGGTGCGTACGCGGCAGCCAGTGCCCACCGGGTAGTACCCGCACCGCGAGATTGGGCACCCACTGGCTGATGTCGGTCTGGAGCGCCACCGACACGAACGGATCCCGCTTCGGCGCGAGGACTTGCACCGGGATATCGGTCGTTCGTGGCCCGGGGGATCCCCCTCGGGCCCGTATGTTCGCCCGGTACAGCTGCAGCCCGCGCACCGCATCGGACACCGTGGGGGAACTGGTGGGCTCCATCAGCCTCAGCACCCGCTGGGCGATTCCGGCCCACCAGGCCAGCTCGGGCAGCAGCGGCAGCCGGAAGAACGCGATGTACCAGCTCGACACCAACTGGGTGACCAGCTCTCGCAGTGCGCGTGGCGTCGGCCGGCACAGCCGCGCCCGGAACCAGTGGCCCGCGTGGTCCAGGCACGGCCCGGAGATCGACGTGCAGGACGCGACCCGGCCACGCAGCCACTCACCGGTCACGGCATGCCAGGTCTGCACCGCTCCCCAGTCATGGGCAAGCAGATGCACCGGACGATTCGGGCTGACCGCGTCGATCACCGCTGTCAGGTCCTGGGCGAGCTGGTCGAGCCGGTATGCCCCGCGGCCGCGGGGCTTGCCCGACTCGCCGGCGCCTCGGACGTCGTAGCTCACCACGTGGTAACGCTGCGCCAGCTCGGCTGTCACACCGGCCCACACGGTGTGGTCGTCGGGGTAGCCATGCACGCAGACCACCGTGGGCGCGCCGGGCCGTCCCGATTCCTGCACGCGCAGTGCCACCTCGTCGGTGGCGATCACCTCGCTGGTCATCACGCGGCCGATGCCCGCTGCCAGCGGCGCACATGGGGAAGATCATCGTCGAGCCAGAACGCGTCACCGTGGTCGGGGACCACGAGGATCTCCTCGAACTTCACCCCGACGTCGCGGAAACCGATGTGCGGCTCGACCGCCCACAAACCGGGAATCGCCGGATGGTCGGAGATCGCGCCGTCAGCCCACAACGGCGAGCGGTGGTGCATCCGCTCCACGATCAAATCACCGACCAGGGTCTGCAACGACCGGATGCCGAAACCGGCCGCGACCAACTTCGGCAGCCGCGAGCGCACCCGGGTGACCTGATGCGCGATGACCCGCCCGGGGTAGACGCGGTGCCGGTTGTCATAGCCCTGCCGGGCGATCAGTGCATCGACGTCGCGATAGATCTGCCGCAATGCCGCACCGTCGTTCACTCGTGCGACGATCAGCGTCCGGTACTCGGCCAGGTCGCCCATCAGCTGCTCGTAGACCCGGTTGGCCCCCAGGCAGCCGGCGTAGCCGATGTCGGCGACGTATCCGTCCCGCACCGGGGCGCAGTCGAGGATGAAGGGCATGCCGTCGGCCAGCCGCCGGTGGGTGGGGAAGAACTGGAACGGAGTCCGGAACCGGCGAAACGCCGTGCGGTCCCCGAACCACGCGAACGGCGTGTGGAACCAGTCCTGCACTCCGCGCTCGACCAGATACTCCTCGATCCTGCGCGCCGCTTGTTTCTCCGTCACGCCCGGCTCCAGCGTCCGGGCGACCGACTGCGCCGCAGCATAGGCCAACTGCTGGACCTCACGGAACTTCGCCAGATCAGCGGGATCAGTCACACTCTTGGCTGCCATCGGTCACCTCCCGTACGCCATTCCTACCTCTGCGTAGGAATTTCCTACTTCATGGTAGGTTTGTCAAGTGGCAGATCGGAGGGTGGGGCCGCCGGCAGTGGGGAGTTCCAGGCGGTCCGGTCGTGCTCGCGCCGCCCATCTCGGCCCGGAGCGCCGGCGACCGCTGATCCTCGATGCGGCCTTGGCCGTCTACGTCGAGCAGGGCTATCGGGGCACATCGATGCAGGCGGTGGCCGATGCGGCGGGGGTGACGAAGCCGGTGGTCTACGAGTGCTATCCGAGCAAGGACGAGTTGCTGCTCGCGCTGCTCGACCGCGAGGAGCGTCGCCTGCTGGACGCCATCACCGAGGCGTTGCCGAGGAACCCGGCGCCGGACAACGTGGAGGCAGTACTGGTGACCGGGCTCACTGCCTTTCTCACTGCGGCGAGCCAGGCCACGAACTCGTGGCGGGTGGTGTTCGAATCCCGCCGGGGCTCCGATTCGGTGGTAGTCGTACGGGTTCGACGGGTCCGGGAGATGATCATGAGTCAGATCCGTGCGCTGGTGCGCTCGTCCATGGAGTCGGCCGAGATCGACGATATCGAGCGTAAGGTGCCGGTCGTCGCCGAACTGCTCGCCACTGTGGCCGAGTCCTGCGTGCGCATGCTCGTGCTGGAGCACTATCCGTGGACTGCGGCAGAGCTGGCCACCTACGTGGCCGGCCTCGTCACCCGCGGCGTCCATCCTGGCTGAGCGCTCAACCGCGCCGGAGACGAGGGAGTACAGCGCGCCCCTTCTTGCAGGGACGCCCGGATCCTACCCCGTAGCAGACCATTGCTGTACTGACTGAAGGGTGAGGAATATGGCCAAACCGGTGCTGTTGACCGTGGACGACGACCCCGGGGTGTCCCGAGCAGTGGCCCGGGACCTGCGGCGGCGCTACGGCGAGCATTACCGCGTGGTTCGCGCTGACTCGGCACAGGACGCCCTGGACGCGCTCAAGGAGATCAAGCGGCGGGGCGAGCCGGTCGCGGCGATCCTGGCCGACTACCGGATGCCCCAGATGAATGGTGTGGAGTTCCTGGAGCAGGCGATGGACCTGTTCCCCCGGGCCCGGCGAGCATTGCTGACCGCCTACGCAGACACCGACGCGGCCATCCAGGCGATCAACGTGGTCGACGTGGACCACTACCTGCTCAAACCGTGGGACCCGCCGGAGGAGAAGCTCTACCCGGTGGTCGATGCACTGGTGGAGAGCTGGCGGGCGACCGGGGACACCGGCATCGAGCAGACCAAGGTGATCGGGCACCGCTGGTCGGCGCCGTCCTACCAGGCCCGGGATTTCCTGGCCCGCAACGCGGTGCCCTACCGCTGGTTCAGCGTTGATGAGCCGGAGGGCCAACGGCTGCTCGACGCGGCCAGCGCGACCGTGCAGGACATCCCCGTCGTGATCACCCCGGAGGGGCGAGCCCTGCGGCAGCCCAGCGAAGCCGAGATCGCCGCAGCGGTCGGGCTGTCCACCCAGCCAGCGGCCGAGTTCTACGATCTCATCGTGGTCGGTGCGGGCCCTGCCGGTTTGGGCGCCGCGGTCTACGGAGCCTCCGAGGGGCTGCGCACTGTCCTGGTGGAGCGCCAGGCCAGCGGCGGACAGGCTGGACAGAGCTCCCGGATCGAGAACTACCTGGGTTTCCCGGATGGGGTGTCGGGCGCCCAGCTCACCGACCGGGCGCGGCGCCAGGCCCAGAAGTTCGGCGCCGAGGCCCTGTCGGCTCGGGAGGTGGTCGGGTTGGAGGCGCGCGGTTCGGCGCGGGTGGTGCGTTTCGGGGATGGCAGCGAGATCGCCGCGCACGCTGTGGTGCTGGCCACCGGCGTCGCCTACCGCGCGTTGGACGCACCCGGCGTCACCGAGCTCACCGGCCGCGGCATCTACTACGGTTCGGCGATGACCGAGGCCTCGGCCTGCGCCGGCCAGGACGTCTACGTGGTGGGGGGCGCCAACTCCGCCGGGCAGGCCGCAGTGTTCTTCTCCCGCCATGCCCGTCAGGTAACGTTGCTGGTGCGTGGGGACTCGTTGGCCCGGTCGATGTCGCACTACCTCATCCAGCAGCTCGCCGCGCTGAGCAACGTCAGGGTGCGGGCCTGCACCGGGGTGGCCGCAGCGCAGGGCGACCAGCATTTGGAAGGGCTCACCCTGTGCGACACCCGTTCCGGCGCCACCGACACCGTGGCCACCGGACACCTGTTCGTGTTCATCGGCGCCGCGCCACGGACCGACTGGCTTGACGGGGTCGTGGCCCGCGACGCCCGCGGGTTCATCCGAACCGGTCCCGACCTGCTGGTCGACGGGCGCCGCCCGGCGGGATGGCCGCTGGACCGCGACCCCTATTACCTCGAATGCAGCCAACCCGGAGTGTTCGTGGCCGGCGACGTGCGCGCCGAGTCGGTCAAGCGGGTCGCCTCCGCGGTGGGCGAGGGCGCCATGGCTGTCACCCTGGTACACCGCTACCTGGAGGACCAGTGACCGGCCCCACTCCCCCACTGTCCCGGGCGGAGCTGCGCGAGCTGTTCCTGTTCACCGACCTGACCGACCCCCAGCTGGACTGGATCCGCGACCACGGCGACACGGCCGAGGTCAGGGGCGGCGAGACCGTCGTCACCGAGGGCGAGCAGGCCCACTGCTTCTACGTGATGCTGTCGGGCACACTGCAGATGACCCGGCTGGTCGCCGGGGACCAGGTCGAGATCACCCGCACCGACCAGCGCGGGGTCTATTTCGGAGCCACCCAGTTCTACCTCGGCGACCAGGTCGACCAGACCTACGCCGCCTCGGTGCGGGCGCTGAGCGACAGCAGGTTCCTCGCGTTGCCCAGCCGCGAGTTCAACGAGATGTTCCGCCGGTGGTACCCGATGGCTGTGCACCTGCTGCAGGGCATGTTCATCGGCATCGCCAACACCAATGCCCTGGTCGGGCAACGCGAGCGGCTCCTCGCGCTGGGCAAGTTGTCCGCTGGGCTGACCCACGAACTGAACAATCCCGCCGCCGCGGCCAGCCGGGCCGCCGACACCCTGGGTGAGCGGCTGACCGGCATGCGACACAAGTTGGCCCTGCTCGCCGAGGGCCGGCTGGACCGCCAGGCCTTGCGCACGCTGACCGTCCTGCAAGAGCAGTTCGTGGCGGCCAGCCGACGCAACGCGCCGGCACTGACCGCGCTGCAGATCGGTGACCTCGAGGACAAAGTGGCCGACTGGCTCGATGACCACGAGGTGACCCGAGGATGGGAACTGGCGCCGGTGTTCGTCGCGGCCGGGCTGCACGTGGCCGACCTGGAACAGGTCGCCGACACCACGCCGGCCGAGTCGCTGGAGGGCGCGCTGCGTTGGCTCGCCTATACCGTCGACACCGAGAACCTGCTCCGGGAGATCGCCGAGGCCACCACTCGGATCACCGCGCTGGTGGCCGCCGCCAAGCAGTACTCGCAGCTGGACCGCGCCCCTTATCAACACATCGACCTGCACGAGGGCCTGGACGCCACCCTCGTCATGCTGGCTCGCAAGCTCGGCGAGGGCATCCGGATCGTCAAGGACTACGACCACGAGCTACCCGCCGTTCCGGCCTATCCGGCCGAACTCAACCAGGTGTGGACCAACCTCATCGACAACGCCGTCGACGCCATGCAAGGGGAGGGCACCCTCACCGTGCGGACCACCCGTGACGGCGACGTCGTGCTGGTCGAGATCGGGGACACCGGACCCGGTGTTCCACCCCAAGATGCCCGTCGCATTTTCGAACCGTTCTTCACGACCAAGCCGGTCGGTCAGGGCACCGGGCTCGGGCTTGACGTCAGCTGGCGGGTCGTGGTCAACCGCCATCACGGGGACTTGCAGCTGCATTCCCAGCCCGGCGACACTCGCTTCCAGGTCCGGCTTCCCCTCCAGGACCGCACCTGAGCCCCGCAGACCCGCTCGACACGGGCGGGTACAGGGTCTCCCGGATGAGCTCGTTGGCAACGTCTGGCCCGTAGTACTACGAGGTGTCAATATGGTCGACGCCATCTCCACGGCACGCCGCAGCACCGCCAGTGCCTCGTCACGATCACGCGGTGGACCGAACATGCCAGGACACGGCAGCTGCATCGCACCGAAGCCGACGCGTGAGGCGGCATCGACGCGACCTGATGGGCGGCGGCTGGGTTCCGGCTCGCTGGGGGTTCCCGGCCCTGTTCCCCGTGGCGAACCGCCGGGTTCCCGTCAACGAACATCCAACACGACGGGGAATACTCTGATCACCCAGTCGGTTGTTATGAAGATGATGATGGGACGCGAAGATTTCAATGGCGAAGCGATGACCAGCATCAACGACAAGTTCGGACGCGCCCTGCGGGACCTGCGGATCTCGGTCACCGACCGATGCAACTTCCGCTGCTGCTACTGCATGCCCCGAGACGTCTTCGGGACCGACTTTCCCTTCATGGACAGCTCGGAGCTGCTCTCCTTCGAGGAGATCGAGCGCATCACGACCGTTTTTGCCCGCTTGGGTGTCAAAAAGGTGCGTCTCACCGGTGGTGAGCCGTTGGTCCGGCACGGCATCGACCGACTTGTCGAACGGCTCGTCGGCATTGAGGGCATCGAGGATGTGGCGCTGACGACCAACGGGTCGCTGCTGGCCGCGAAGGCCCAGGCCCTGCAGGCTGCCGGTCTGACGCGCGTCACGGTCAGCCTGGACTCACTGGATGAGGCGACGTTTCGCGCGATCAGTGATGTGAAGATCCCCGTCGCCCGTGTCGTGGCAGGCATCGCGGCCGCGGCAGCCGCCGGCCTGGACCCGGTCAAGGTCAACATGGTGGTCAAGCGGGGCATGAACGACGGCCAGGACATCCTCGATCTCGCCGCGTTCGGACGCGAGCACGGCTACGTCGTCCGCTTCATCGAGTTCATGGACGTGGGCACCACCAACGGCTGGCGGCTGGACGAGGTCGTCTCCGCGGCCGACATCATCGAGCGGATCAACGCTGTCTGGCCGATCGAACCGGTGGATCCGCACTACCGGGGTGAGGTCGCCGATCGGTACCGCTATCTCGACGGCGCCGGCGAGGTCGGCGTCATCGCCTCGATCACCAGGCCCTTCTGCCAGACATGCACTCGGGCTCGACTGTCCGCCAAGGGCGAGCTGTACACCTGCCTGTTCTCCGGTGCTGGACACGATCTTCGCGAGCTGCTGCGCAACGGTGCCAGTGACGACGAACTCGAAGCCTCGATAAAGGGCATCTGGCACCGGCGGACCGACCGCTATTCGGCGCAGCGGACGAGCGAAACGGCCGGGCTGGCGACGAAAGTGGAGATGAGCTACATCGGTGGCTGAACGGCGACCAGGTGCGCGCACCCGAGCCGGAGTCAGCGCGCCTTTTGGGTCATCTTCTTGACTGCCGTGGGGTCGCGACGCACCTTCAGCAGACTCGTCACGGTCGTCACCAAAAGCACCACGAGGATGGCGCTCAGCGAGAGTTCGATACTCACCGTCGGCACGGCCAGCGGCTGACCTCCGTTGAGGAACGGCAAGCTGTTCTCGTGCAATGCCTGGAGTACCAGTTTGACGCCGATGAATGCCAGGATCACGCCCAGCCCGATGTGCAGGTAAACGAGCCGGTCCAACAGCCCACCGACGAGGAAGTACAGCTGGCGCAGACCCATCAGGGCAAAAGCGTTGGCGGCGAAGACGAGGAAGGGTTCCTGCGTCAGGCCGAAGATCGCCGGAATGGAATCCAACGCGAAGATCAGATCGGCGGATCCGATCGCCAACATCACGACCAGCATCGGCGTCACCCACCGCTTGCCGTGCTGCTTGATGGTGAGCTTGGAACCGTGATACTCGTTGGTCACCGGGACCAGTTTGCGTAGTAGGCGTAGCATGATGTTGTCCTGGTACGCCTCACTCTCGGGCTCCTTGTGCCGGATCTGCTGCCAACCGAGGTAGACCAGCAGTGCCCCGAACAGATAGAAAACCCAACTGAAGCGGGCTATCAGCACCGCCCCTGCCGCAATGAACAACCCCCGCATGACGAGCGCGAGCACGATGCCGACCAGCAGCACCCGGTGCTGGTGGATGGCGGGCACACCGAACGTCGACATGATGATCACAAAGACGAAGAGGTTGTCCACCGACAGCGAGTACTCGGTGACGTACCCGGTGAAGTACTCGAAGGCGAAAACACCGCCGGCGAAGTACCAGATACCAAGCCCGAACACCACGGCGCACAGGACGTAGAACACCACCCATCGGGTGGCCTCCGCAATGCCGACCTCATGCGGCTTGCGGTCGACGATGAATAGATCCACTGTCAACAGGACGATGAGGCCGCCGATGGTGGCAAGCCATACCCACGTGGGAACATCCATATGCGAGGCCTCCGGGGCAGACGGCATGCGTCGATAACCGGAGGTCTCTTCCACCGGATACTCGGTCGACGACACCGGGCTGCCACAACTACGAGCAACCGTGCTGACGATGCCGCCGCGAAGGAATACTCCCCTCCATGAACGCACCCAGTGTTGCGCACTCACCACCACGGCACCAACCGGGGGTGGCGAAGCGCACCTCATTGATATCGCCCTGTGCCATGGTGGGCACATGGTGCTGGAGATCGCAGAGATCACCGTCCGGCGGAGCGAGGAGGACGCCTTCGCCATGGCCTATCAGCGCGCGGCCCACCTGGTTCGCGACAGTCCCGGCTGCCTCTCCATGCGGATGACCAGGGGAATCGAGTCGCCCTCACGGTTCGTGCTGCTCATCGAGCGGGAGAGCCTGACCGCCCACACCGCGGGCTTCCGACAGTCGTCGTCGTTCCGGGACTGGCGTGCGGAAATAGGCCCGTTCGTCGCCGCTCCACCTCGAACCGAGCACACAGTGGACCTGTGAAGTGACGCGGATCACTTCGTCGACGTTCCTGCATCGACGCCGTATAGTCGTCCTCTTTGCCGCCGCGCTGATCATCAGCACGGGGATGGTGTTCGCGCTGAGGGCGACCCCTGATCCGCTGCCGGTAGTGACCGAGGACCTCACCGTCGAGGTGCCGGCAGACCCGGCCAGTACCGAACGGGTGCATTTGGATGCCCGAATGTACCGGCCGACGATCACCCCTGCTCCCGCCGTGCTCCTCGCCCATGGCTTCGGGGGCACCAAGGACTCGGTCAGCGCCGAAGCCACCGAGCTCGCCGACCGCGGCTTCCTCGTACTCACGTGGACGGCCCGAGGATTCGGCGCGAGCACCGGGCTGATCGGGTTGAACTCCCCTGACCATGAGGTAGCCGATGCCCGGGCGCTGGTCGACTGGCTGGCTGCGCGGCCGGACGTGGCGCTCGACGGACCCGGGGATCCCCGGGTCGGGGTCACGGGCGCTTCCTATGGTGGTGCGCTGGCCCTGCTGCTTGCGGGCACCGACCCCCGGGTGGACGCGCTCGCACCGTTGATCACCTGGAACGACCTGTCGCAGGCGCTGTTCCCGAATGCCGCGAGCAGGCAGCCCGTCGCGGCCGACACGCTGGCCGCCGGCGTGTTCGCTCCGGAGGGAGTGTTCAAGCGGGACTGGGCAGGCTTTTTCTTCGGCGCCGGCGCGGGTGGGCCCGAGTTGTGTGGGCGGTTCCGCCCTGAGGTGTGTGCTGCCTATGTCGCGGCCGCCACCACCGGCGCGCCGACTCCGGAGATCGCGGCACTCCTGCGCCGCTCATCGCCTGTCTCAGTAGCGGGAGGGATCACCGCACCGACCCTGCTCGTGCAGGGTGAGCAGGACACCCTCTTCGGACTCGACCAGGCCGACGCGACCGCCCGGCAGCTCGCCGCAGCCGGCGCGACGCTGAAGGTGGTCTGGTACGCAGGCGGGCACGACGGAGACCCACCCGGAGAGTGGCTGCAGGAGGAGGTCGGCGCCTGGTTCGATTACCACCTGGCTGGGACCGGAGAGGACCCCGGTACCGGATTCGACTACCAGGTGCAGAGCGCATTCGGCACCGACGATTTCGGCCAGCGCACCGTCACCGCACCGGCCTACCCGGGGCTGGCCTACCCAGGACGGCCCGTCAATCCGGTGCAGCGCCGGGAACTCCCCCTGGGGGGTGAACAACAGCTGATCCACCGCCCACCCGGCGGCAGCCCGGCAGCGCTAACCAGCCTGCCTGGGCTGGGCGCAGCGTTCTCCGAAGCGGCGGGCCTCCTCGGTGGACCCACGGCCGACCTACCCGGACAAACCGCCACGTTCAGTACCGATCCGTTGACCGACTCGATGGACGTCGCCGGATCGGCGCAGGTGCGGTTGCGGATCGCCGCACCGGAAGGTGCCCCCGATCCACCCCGCGAAGCGCTTCTGTTCGTCAAGCTCTACGACGAGGGTCCGGGTGGTCGCCGCACCTTGCCCGGTGCCGCAGTGGCACCGGTACGGATCGGGTCGCTACCGGCTGACGGCAGTCCGGTCGGGATCACCGTGACCCTGGCCGGTGTGGTCCGGCCCGTGGAAGCCGGACATCGGCTCACGGTCGCCGTCGCCACGACTGATCGAGGCTATGCGCTGCCCCCGGAGCCCGCCGAATACACGGTGGCGCTGGCGGACGAAGCCAACCTGGCCATCCCCGTGGTGCCCGGTGTGCAAGCACCCGCCCCACTGCCGCTCATCCAGCTCACCGGTATCGGGGGTCTCACCGCGCTGGCAACAGCGGGGGGAGTGCTCGCCGCGCTCCGCAGGCGCCGGACCGAGGACGCCGACCCCGCGCTGGCCACCGTACCGCTGGAAGTCCGTGGGCTGTTGAAGCGCTATCCCGGGGGAATCACCGCTGTCGACGGTCTGTCCTTCCGGGTCGAGCGGGGACAGGTGTTGGGGCTGCTCGGGCCGAATGGTGCCGGTAAGACGACCGTGCTGCGGATGCTGATGGGGCTGATCCAGCCCAGTGCTGGAGAACTGCGGGTGTTCGGACACCAGGTGCGAGCCGGGTCGCCGGTGCTGTCGCGGATCGGGTCGTTCGTGGAGGGATCCGGCTTCCTGCCGCACCGCAGTGGTGCGGACAACCTGCGGCTCTACTGGGCCGCTACCGGTCGTCCCATTGCGGATGCCCGCATGGCGGAGGCGTTGGAGATCGCCGGGCTTGGCCATGCCGCGCACCGACGGGTCGCCACCTACAGCCAGGGAATGCGCCAGCGTTTGGCGATCGCGCAGGCCATGCTCGGGCAGCCCGATCTCTTGGTACTCGACGAACCGACCAACGGCCTGGATCCGCCACAGATCCACGCGATGCGGGAGGTGCTGCGGGAGTACGCCGCCCGGGGCCGCACCGTGCTCGTGTCCAGTCATCTGCTCACCGAGGTCGAGCAGACGTGTAGCCACGTGGTAGTGATGCACCGCGGCCGGCTGATTGCCGCAGGCACCGTCGCCGAGATCGTCGCGGGCGCCGGCACGGTCAGTTTCACGGTGGATGAGCCGAAGCAGGCCGCCACAGTGCTGCGCGATCTGGCGGGAGTCGAGGTGATGAAGATCGAGCGTGGGGTCGTCCACACCCGCCTGGACGGGCTACCTCGCGCGGCTGCGGTCTCCGCACTCGTCGGAGCAGGAATCGGGGTCGAAGCGGTGACCGCACGGCACCGGTTGGAGGAGGCTTTCCTCCAACTCGTGGTCGGAGAGCCCGACGAAAAGGGGCACGAAGGAAAGGAGACCGTGGAGTGAGCACCTCCACCCAGGGCGCCGCACCCGGATACCGTGCCTCGGCGACCCTGCCGTTGCGCGTGGAGTTGGCGCGTCAGCTGCGGCGGACCCGGACCGCGCTCACCCTCGGATTCCTCGCCCTGCTGCCCGTGCTGCTCTGGCTCGCCTTCGAACTCGGGAGCGATGGGCAGGACGGCGGGGGCGTCACGCTGATCGATCTGGCCACCGCCGGCGCGGCCAACTTCGTGGTGTTCACGATGTTCTCCTCGGTGGGCTTCCTGCTCGTCGTGGTGGTGGCCCTGTTCTTCGGAGACACCGTCGCCAGCGATGCATCCTGGTCGACGCTGCGTTACCTGCTCGCCGCCCCGGTGCCCCGCGGTCGACTACTGCGGCAGAAAGCTGCGGTGGCTGCCTTGCTGTCCGCCGTCGCGCTGGTGTTGTTGCCCGCCATGGCGTTGATCATCGGGGTGATCGCCTACGGTCCCAGCGATCTCGTCTCCCCCACCGGGCAGTCGCTGGACTTCGCGCCCACGCTGAGTCGGCTCGCGCTGGTACCGGGCTATCTGGCGCTGCATTTGGGCTGGGTTGCCGGCCTCGCGCTGCTGCTGTCAGTGAGCACGGACGCCCCTCTCGGGGCTGTCGGGGGTGCGGTGATGGTGTCGATCCTGTCCCAGATCCTGGAGACGATCGATGCCCTCGGCGGCTTGCGGGACTACTTGCCGACCCGGTTCAGCTCGTCCTGGTTCGACCTGTTGGCCGCGCCGATCGACTGGACAGATCTGGCCAGCGGCTCCTTCTCCGGGCTGGCCTACGCGACCGTCTTCGGTACGGCGGCCTGGCTTCGGTTCGCCACCAAGGACATCACCAGCTGACCGGGCCCGCTCACGGGTCATTGCTCGGCTGCGCGCTGAAGGCGAGGATCGACGCGGTGAAGCCGTGCACGTGGTTGCGACCCCCGACCGGGCCGATCTCGCCGCCGGCAAAGAACCCTGCCACTCCGGTGGCACCAAGGCCGGTGCGCACCGCCAGCACGTCGTGGTCAGCGCTGGGGAACATGGCCTTGCCACGACCGTTGCAGGAAAACAGCAACGCGCCGCCGACCGGACCGGCCTGCGCGCGGCAGCGGGCGAACAACTCCGCGAGATCTTCATCAGCGGCGGACGCGTCGCGCACCTGAAAGCGAACCGTGCGGCCCACCTCCACGATGTCTCCGATGGCAATGGCGCCGCGGGCCGGATCGGCACCGATCACCCCGCGAATCAGGAAGTCGCCGCGCTCGTGTTCCGGCGCGTACTCGTCCATCACGACACCGATGTTCAGTCCTCGGGAGACGGCCCGCCGATCCTCAGGGTCGAGTCCGGCGACAATCTGCTCCAGCTTGGTGAGCGCCGGCGTGCCGGCCAGCTCCACCAGCACGTTGGCCTCGGCCTTGGTGACGATCATCGGGGGGCCGAAGGGCCGACATCCCTGGCTGACCACCGGATGAACCTCGAGAGAACCGCCAAGTATCAGCCCCACCGCTCCGGCCGACACGCTGTGCCCATCCAGAAATAGCCGGGCAGCATCCGAATAGTGCAAGCCACCGGCCACACCGCCGACGAAGGGCAACAGCGGGTAGTCCTCATGAGAGCGCTGCACGAAAGCGGCGACCGGAAACGTGGCCGGATCGGCCAGCAGGATCGCGGCCGCGTCATCCTCGCGCCGATCCGGCATCCCCACCACGGTGGCACCGTCGGGTGTACGCAGAAGCTCCAGGTGGAACGGGGTACACCGGGCGCCGGGCAGGCACGCGGCGAACACGCTGACCGCGTGCTCGCTCTCCACTCCCCGACCCGCGCCGATCACCCCACCAGCGCTGCAACCCACGGTTGTGCGGGCTCCGGCCAGTTCCATCGCCCGGGTGCCCGCCGCCTCGACCGCCTCCGGATCCTGCCCACACACGAATACACACAGCAGATCAGGACGCTGCCCGGCGAGCGGGGCGACGGCCTGCGTCACGGCAGATTCCGCCGCACGGGACAGATCGGGGTCGACGGCCAGACCGTCACCGAAGCGGGACGTGTGCACTTCTGCCGGTGAGGACATAGGAATCACCTTCCGATGAGTACACGCCAACCCCTTGTGACCGTACCGTCCAGGTCAGCCCATGCGGCTGGGCATATGCGACTGGCCCATACGGCTGGGCACTCAGCGGATACCGGCGGCGTCCATACCTCGGAGTTCCTTCTTGAGGTCGGCGATCTCGTCTCGAAGCCGCGCTGCCAGTTCGAACTGCAACTCTCGCGCAGCGCCCATCATCTGATCCGTGAGCTGCTGCACGAGGTCGGCGAGCTCGGCGCGGGGCATCGCCGACGTGTCGCGTCCCTCCAGCATGCCTGCGCTGCCGCGAGCTCGGCCGGGCTCACCGGCAGCGCGTTTGCCCCGGGAGGAATTGCGACCGGACCCGCCGACAGCCACTCCCTCGGTGTCGTCGGCCTCGGCGTAGACGCGGTCCAGAATGTCGTTGATCTTCTTACGCAACGGTTGCGGATCCAGCCCGCGCTCGGTGTTGTAAGCGACCTGCTTGACGCGGCGCCGGTCGGTTTCATCGATGGCCCGGCGCATCGAATCGGTGACCTTGTCGGCGTACATGTGTACCTGTCCGGACACGTTGCGGGCGGCACGGCCGATGGTTTGGATCAACGAGGTCTCACTGCGCAGGAAGCCCTCCTTGTCGGCGTCCAGGATCGCCACCAGCGAAACCTCGGGCAGGTCCAAGCCCTCCCGGAGCAGGTTGATGCCGACCAGCACATCGAAATCGCCCTGGCGCAACTGTCGCAGCAGCTCCACTCGACGCAAGGTGTCCACCTCGGAATGCAGGTAGCGCACCTTGATGCCCAGCTCGAGCAAGTAGTCGGTGAGGTCTTCGGCCATCTTCTTGGTCAGCGTGGTGACCAGCACTCGCTCATCACGCTCGGCCCGTTCCCGGATCTCGTGCACGAGGTCGTCGATCTGGCCCTTGGTGGGCTTGACGATCACTTCAGGGTCGACCAACCCGGTCGGTCGGATGACCTGCTCGACGAATTCACCGCCGGTCTGCCCCATCTCGTACGGCCCGGGAGTGGCCGAAAGGTACACGGTCTGGCCGATGCGATCGCTGAATTCCTCCCACGTCAGCGGCCGGTTGTCCACGGCGGAGGGCAACCGGAAGCCGTGATCGACCAGATTTCGCTTGCGCGACATATCACCCTCGTACATACCGCCGATCTGGGGCACGGTGACATGCGACTCATCGATGACGAGCAGGAAGTCCGCGGGAAAGTAATCGATCAACGTGGCCGGAGCGGAGCCGGCAGGACGGCCGTCGATGTGGCGCGAGTAGTTCTCGATACCCGAGCAGAACCCGACCTGGCGCATCATCTCCACGTCGTACTGGGTGCGCATCCGTAGCCGCTGAGCCTCCAGCAGCTTGCCCTGCTTCTCCAGAGCGGCCAGCCGCTCCTCGAGTTCGACCTCGATGTCACCGATGGCGCGCTCCATGCGTTCCGGGCCGGCCACGTAGTGGGTCGCCGGGAAGATCCGTACGTCGGCCACCTGCCGAACCACCTCCCCGGTGAGCGGGTGCAGGTAGTACAGCGATTCGACCTCGTCGCCGAAGAACTCAATCCGGATGGCGAGCTCCTCGTACGCCGGGATGATCTCCACGGTGTCGCCCCGGACCCGGAACGTGCCGCGGGCGAAGGCCAGGTCATTACGGGTGTACTGCACATCGACCAGCGCCCGCAGCAGCGTGTCGCGGTTCACCTCGGTACCGGCCGACAGCTGCACCGAGCGGTCCAGGTAGGACTGCGGGGTGCCCAGACCGTAGATGCAGGACACCGAGGCGACCACCACCACGTCACGCCGGGAGAGCAGGGTGGACGTCGCCGAGTGCCGCAAGCGCTCCACATCCTGGTTGATCGAGGAGTCCTTCTCGATATAGGTGTCGGTCTGCGCGATATACGCCTCGGGTTGGTAGTAGTCGTAGTAGGAGACGAAGTACTCCACCGCGTTGTTCGGCAGCATCTCCCGCAGCTCGTTGGCCAGTTGCGCGGCGAGGGTCTTGTTCGGGGCCATCACCAGCGTCGGACGCTGTAACCGCTCGATCAGCCAGGCCGTGGTAGCCGACTTGCCGGTACCCGTTGCGCCGAGCAGCACCACGTCCGGCTCGCCCGCCTTGACGCGGCGCTCCAGCTCGTCAATCGCCTTCGGTTGGTCGCCTGCGGGTTGGTAGTCGCTGACCACCTCAAAACGGCTCCCGCTGCGGGGAATCTCCTGTACCGGGCGGAACTCAGAGTGCGCGGTCACCGGGTACTCAGTCGCGAATGCCACGCTGCCCAGCGTAGGCCTGCCCTCTGACAGTCTGGTGGTCACCGCGAACTTGGGTAGTCTGGAGCCGGATGGCCGCAACCCACCCCACGTACGATCCCGCGTCGCCCGTCGCCGCGGTGCACGCCCCCAAGGTCGAAGTCTTCGACCTGGATGCGATGACCAACACTGACCCCAAAGGGGTCGTCCGCCCGGTGCACGAGTATCGGGTCGAGCCGTTCGGCCTCTACCTCGCCCGCGACGTCGTCGATCATCCCTCGATCCGGGCGATCGAGTCATGGCTGCTGCCCGATGTGGGGCTGCGGGTCACCGACTGGTTCTTTCACCCCGGTCACGAGCGGGACCAGGACTTCTACGTCGACGTGGTACGCATTGACGTCCGGGACAGATGCTGGCAAACCGAAGATCACTACCTGGACCTCGTGGTGCGCCAAGACCGTGGCGTCGAGGTACTGGACACCGACGAGCTGCTGGCCGCGGTCATCGCGGGACTGCTCGACCCGCCCACCGCGCAGGCGGCCCTGGTCACAGTTTACCGAGCGGTGGACGGCCTGGCCAGGCACGACTATCGGCTGGACCGCTGGCTGGCGACGGTAGGGGCGCGGCCGACCTGGAGGCGGCATTCCCCACACCGCGACAGTGGAACGCCACGATAGCCGAGCCGAGCTCTCAGCCCACCCGCCAGCCGATCCGTGCCGCCCACTGCTCGGCCCGATCCAGCGCACGGTGAATGAACGGCGTCTTCGCGTCGGCGTACGCATCGATCGTCAGCATCCGGGCGACCAGCCGGTGTTTGAGTTCGGCGTACTCGCGCGCACCATCGGGGTGGGCACGAAGCCAGTCCCGCAGCAGCAGGGCTTCCCCCCAGGTCGGCGAGTCGGCGGGCCGGATGTGACAGTTGACGGCCCGGCCCGGATCAGCGTTGACCGCTATCGCCTTGTCCCGGGTACCGCCGTCCCGGGCGACGTCCCACCAATGGCCGTCGAGCCTGATCAGTCCTCTTTCGATCAGATCGTCGGCCAGGCGTTTCGCGTCGTCCAGGTCGGCGACGACGACTTGGACGTCCAGCACGTCCTTGGCGTCCAGACCGGGAACTGACGTCGAGCCGATATGGTCGATCCGGCGCGCCCGCCTCCCTGCCACAGCGGCGATCCGGGTGATCGCCCGCTGCGCCTGTCGCGGCCAGCTGCCGTCGGGAGCCGCCAGGACGGGGGCCATCTGCCGGGGGGCTCGGCGGTGGTGTTGCAGGTTGTCCGCGAAAGGCAGCAGGCGCTCGGTCCACAATCGGTCCACCGCGACGAGCGTGTCCTCCCAAGAACCGGTGTTGTCCAGCCATACGTCCGCAGCGACGTGACGCTGCTCGTCGGTGGCTTGCGCCGCGATCCGCGCGTGGACACCGGCCTCGGGCATGCCCCGCTGCTCGACCAGCCGACCGAGCCGGGCCTCGAGATCTGCGTGCACCACGACGACCAGCGGAAAATCTGCCGCCAGCCCCGTCTCGACGAGCAGCGGGATGTCCTGCACGACGATCGCGTCGGGTGGTGCGGTTGTGAGCAGCTCGGCGGAGCGTGTCGCGACCAGCGGGTGCACGATGGCATCGAGCCGCTCGCGGGCAGCCGGGTCACCGAAAACCCGCGCGGCCACGGCAGGCCGGTCCAGCGCGCCATCCGCAGTGACGATCTCCTCGCCGAACTCCTCGACCACGGCGCGCAGCCCTGGGGAACCGGGCTCGACCATCTCCCGGGCAATCCGGTCCGCGTCGATGATCCACGCTCCCCGCTCGGCGAGCCGCGCCACCACCGTCGACTTACCCGAGCCGATTCCTCCGGTCAGCCCCACCCTGAGCACCACGGGATTGTGGCAGCACCTCGGTGAGGCCGAGCAGCCACTGCCCCATCCACACCACTCATCCTCTTGTTACAGCTGGGTTTACTGTGACACATTTCACATACCGCCGAGAGGGCGAATTGTACTCCCGCCCTTTTCCTCTAGCTCTACCTTGCTGCGTGATCCGAGTGATCGGCGATTTCTTGGCCTATGGACTACCAGCGCCCGGACGGAACCGTACGCGTAAAGGCCACTCTCAACACTAAATTAGGAGGATCCCTCAATGGATACATTCCCCACTCTGCGACACGGCGATCGCAATGCCGCCGTGCGCGTGGTGCAGTACCTGCTGAACGACCGAGGCATCACGGTCACGGTGGACGGCATCTTCGGTCCCAAGACGGAGAACGCCGTCAAGAGCTTCCAAGCGGACAGCGGTCTGAGGCAGGACGGCGTCGTCGGCGCGCAGACCTGGTCGCGTCTGATCCGCACTCTCCAGGACGGCAGCAGCGGCCCGGCGGTCAAGGCGGTGCAGGTCATCCTGAGTCGGAAGGTGCTGCCCAGCGTGGACGTCGACGGTCTCTTCGGCCCCAAGACGAAGGCCGCCGTCAAGAGCTTTCAAACGGATCAGAACCTGCAGCAGGACGGCATCGTCGGCCCGCAGACCTGGCGGGCACTGGCCAGCGAGGCCGCGCTCGATTCCGAGGACTAGTACGCGCTCCGAACGGGTGAGTCGATCCACAGCCAATCGGTGGCTGTCCACCCGGCGTGGCGCCCTTCGGTAGCGCTGTCACCCGGGTAGCTTGCCGCCATCTGGGTCACACAGTTGACAAGCCTTCGGAGGTGTAATGCTGCGCTTCACCGGCCCGAGCCGGTCCCGGCTACCGGCCCGACACCGGCTCGGTGCGCCAGGATTGGTGCACTGCCGGGTGTACCCCGAGGTCGATCGCGCCCTGGCCAAGTGCGAACGCGGCTGGCTGGCCGCGCTGTTCGTACCGGTCCGACGGCACTGGACTGCCACGCACCGTCCGGCAGTCCGCCTTCGACGGGTTCGACGGGTGCCCTCTCTGGGCTGACACCGCCTCCGGGCGGGCGCAGAGAGAACGTACGAATTGAGGGGCGATACGAGTTGTCACTCGTATCGCCCCTCATACGTACCGGTGCGCCTACCATCAGGTGCGGCTATACACCCCCGGAGAGCTTCTCCCGCAATGCGGCCAGCTGCTCGTCGCTGGCCAACGAACCACCCGCAGCGCTGCTGCTCGCCGGCTCCTCAACGGTCTCAGTGGAGGAATAATTCTGATCCCCGGTCGCCTCCGACTCGGCGGCGGCGGCTTTGACGACCTGCTTGCGGTGTTGCTCGAAGCGCACCTGCGCATCGGCGTAGGAGCGCTCCCACTCCTCCCGCTGCTTGTCGTAACCCTCGAGCCAGTCGTTGGTCTCGGGATCGAAGCCCTCGGGGTAGATGTAATTGCCCTCATTGTCGTACTCGGCGGTCATCCCGTACTGCGTCGGGTCGAACTCCATCTCCGGAGTGAGGCCTTCGTTCGCCTGCTTCAGCGACAGCGAGATCCGGCGCCGGTCCAGGTCGATGTCGATGACCTTGACCATCACGTCGTCACCGACCTGCACGACCTGCTCGGGAATCTCGACGTGGCGCTCGGCCAGCTCGGAGATGTGTACCAAGCCCTCAATGCCCTCCTCGACCCGGACGAATGCGCCGAAGGGCACCAGCTTGGTGGCCTTACCGGGCACGATCTGGCCGATCTGGTGGGTGCGGGCGAACTGCCGCCACGGGTCTTCCTGGGTAGCCTTGAGCGACAGGGACACCCGCTCGCGATCCAGGTCGACGTCGAGTACCTCGACGGTGACCTCTTGGCCGACCTCGACGACCTCGCTGGGATGGTCGATGTGCTTCCACGACAACTCGGAGACATGCACCAGACCGTCCACACCGCCGAGATCGACGAAGGCGCCGAAATTGACGATCGAGGAGACCTGACCCTTGCGGACCTGCCCCCTGGCGAGTTGATTGAGGAACTCGCTGCGTACCTCGGACTGGGTCTGCTCCAGCCAGGCGCGGCGCGAGAGCACCACGTTGTTACGATTCTTGTCCAACTCGATTATCTTCGCTTCGAGTTCCCGACCCACATAAGGCTGAAGGTCCCGGACCCGGCGCATCTCGACCAGCGAAGCCGGCAGGAAGCCGCGCAGCCCGATGTCGAGGATCAGCCCACCCTTGACAACCTCGATGACGGTGCCCTTGACCGGCTCCTCGTTCTCCTTGAGAGCCTCGATATTGCCCCAGGCGCGCTCGTACTGAGCGCGCTTCTTGGAGAGAATCAGCCGGCCTTCCTTGTCCTCCTTTTGGAGAACGAGGGCCTCGACCTCGTCGCCGACCTTGACGACCTCGGCGGGGTCGACGTCATGCTTGATGGACAGCTCGCGCGAGGGGATGACCCCCTCGGTCTTGTAGCCGATGTCGAGCAGTACCTCGTCACGGTCGACTTTGACGATGGTGCCCTCGACGATGTCGCCATCGTTGAAGTACTTGATGGTCTGGTCGATGGCGGCGAGGAAGTCCTCCTCCGTCCCGACGTCGTTGATCGCGACCTGCTGCGTGGACGGGGCGGCGGTGGTGTCGGTGGTCATGCGGTGGGGTGCTCCGGAGGAATAGGGTCGTCGGTG
>JBOHHD010000124.1:0-12573 GCA_050700515.1 Pseudonocardiaceae bacterium | reverse complement strand
GCGTCGTGTCCGGGCGCGGCTCGTTGCCCTGCGCCATGTCCCCGATCCGGCGCCGGACATCACGGACCCCGACCTCACCGGTCTGGACGGCACTGAGCCGGACACCATCGACCCGGACACCACTGATCCAGACGATAAGGACGGCTCACCTGCTCCGCAGCCGGAGGGCAGGTTGGTCCGGTGGTGGATCCCCGGTCCACTGCGGGACGCCCGATGGGAGCCAGGGCGACCGGGGGCGCTCATGCTGTCGTTGGTTGCGGCCCTGGCAGCGGTGATCGCCGCCGTGGGAGTGTGGTGGGACCGGCCGGTGCCCGTACCGGCTCCCACCTTGCCGCTGGTCACACCGAACCTGGCAACGGATCCGGGAATCTCACCCACCCTCGCATCGGAATTGGTGATCAGTGTGGTGGGTCGGGTCGCCCGTCCGGGATTGGTCCGGCTTCCGGACGGCTCCCGGGTAGCCGACGCCGTGGACGCTGCCGGTGGGGCCCTACCCGACACCGATCTGATGGGCTTGAACCTGGCCCGCCGGCTGTCCGACGGCGAGCAACTCATGGTGGGAATAACGCCGCCCCCCGGTCAGCCGGTCGACGGCGTGCACGTGGACGCTCCTGCCGGGGCAGAGCCGGTGGTCAACCTCAATACAGCGACCGTGGAGCAGCTCGACACGCTGCCCGGTATCGGGCCGGTCACCGCTCAGCGGATCTTGGATTGGCGCGTCGCGCACGGTCGATTCACTGCGGTGGACCAGCTTCGTGAGGTGAGCGGGATCGGTCAGGCGCGATTCGCTCAGCTCAAGGACCTGGTGCGAGTATGACCGCCACAGCGGCACCCGACCTACGCTTGGTGCCTGCCGCCCTCGCCGGTTGGGCCGTGGTGCTCGCCGGGCTCTACGTCGGATCGGTGGCAGCGGCGGTACTCGGCGGCGTGGGTCTGTTCGCCGCCGTGGTTGCTGTGCTGAGTCGCTGGTCGGCGGCGGTACTGGCAGTGGGCGGAGTGAGCACTGCGCTCGCGGTCGTGGTGAGTACGGCGGCTTGGCAAGTCGAGCACCATCCGGTACGGGTTGCGGCGGCGGATGGTTCGGTGGCGACCCTGGATGTCAAGTTGCGTGATGACCCGCAGGCGATCGCCTCCATGGGGTACGGCGGGCGGCGATCACAGCCGGAGCGGGTAGTGGTGCATGCGGTTCTGGAGGCCGCTGATCTCGCCGGACACCACTGGCGCAGCGGCGGCCGGGTGGTATTGCTGGCCCCGGCCGAAGGTTGGATCGGCCTTTTGCCCGGCCAACGGGTGCGGGCTACTGGTCTGCTCGCCATCCCTGACCGCTCCGACCTCACCGTTGCCGTTCTGCGCGTACGTGGCGAGCCACAGGTGTTCACGACTCCGACGCCGATCCAGCACGGTGCCGAGCAGCTGCGGTCCGGGCTGCGATGGGCGGCGGGTGAGGTCCTCGACCCGGAGGCGGCGGGACTGCTGCCTGCGCTGGTGGTAGGGGATACCTCGGCGATGGTGCCGTCGGTCGAGGAGGAATTCCGTGCTGCCGGGCTCACGCATTTGACGGCGGTTTCGGGCGCCAATGTGGCGATCTTGTGCGGAGCCGTTCTCGGCTTGGCCCGGCTGGCTCGAGCAGGGCCACGGACCGCGGCGGTCCTGGCCGGACTGGCACTGGTCGGTTTTGTTGTGCTGTGTCGTCCATCGCCGAGTGTGCTGCGGGCTGCGGTGATGGGCGCGGTCGTCCTCCTTGCTTTGATGCTCGGCCGCCGTCGATCGGCGGTGCCTGCGCTCTGTGCTGCGGTCGTCGCATTGCTGATGGTCGATCCGGCCCTCGGAACTGATCCGGGCTTCGCCTTATCCGTGTTGGCCACCGGTGCGCTGGTGCTGCTGGCACCGAACTGGGCCGCTGCTTTGCGTCGTCGCCGGGTACCGCCGGGGATTGCCGAGGCTCTCGCGGTACCTGCCGCCGCCCACCTCGTTACCGCGCCCGTGGTGGCGGCGTTGTCGGGGCAAGTGAGTCTGGTGGCAGTGCTGACCAACCTGTTGGCAGCCCCGGCCGTGGCCCCGGCCACTGTGCTGGGGGTACTCGCCGTGGTGCTCGGAGTGCTACACCCCACTGCTGCCGTCCTCGTCGTGCACCTTGCGGGGCCGCCCGTGAACTGGTTGGTGGCCGTGGGGCACCACGGGGCCGCCGTGCCGGACGGAGTGCTGCGTTGGCCGCAGGGACCGTCGGGCGGGCTGTTATTGGCTGCGCTTGTTGCCTTGGTGCTGCTGGTGATGCGAGCCCGCCGGCTGCGGGCGCTCATCGCGGCGGGGACGCTCGGTGCGCTCGTGGTGCTGGTGCCCACCCGGTACGTCCCGCCGGGCTGGCCGGTCGCCGGCTGGGCGGTGGTGGCCTGTGATGTGGGTCAAGGCGACGCGGTGGTGCTGGCCACCGCAGCACCGGACATGGCCGTGTTGGTCGATGCGGGACCCGAGGGCGGATCGGTGTCCGCGTGTCTGGACCGTCTCGGTATCCGCCGGCTCGCCCTCGTAGTGATCAGTCACCTGCACGTCGACCATGTCGGTGGGTTGGCGGACGCCCTCAAGGGGCGGGCGGTCAGCGCGGTCGCCCTCGGTCCCGGACGCAGCCCCCCGTGGGCATTCGCCGAGGTAATACGCATCACCACAGCGGCTCGGGTGCCGCTGGTGTCCTTGGCAGCCGGCCAGCGGTTGTCCTGGCCCGGGCTGGTGCTCGATGTACTGGCACCGTTGGGAGTTCCCCCGCCGTCCGAAGACCTCGATTCCGAGGTGGATGGCACCGTGGTCAACAATGCCTCAGTGGTACTCCGGGCGAGTACCCCGGCTGGTCGCGTGCTGCTCACCGGAGACGTGGAACTCCAGGCCCAGGCAGACCTGCTGGCGGCAGGCACTGATCTGCGAGCCGATGTGCTCAAGGTCGCCCACCACGGCTCGCGTTACACCGCCAAGACGTTCCTCTCGGCGGTCCGACCGCGAGTAGCGATGATCAGCGTCGGCGCTCAGAACAACTACGGCCATCCGAGTCCGCAGGTGCTCGATGCCCTGACCAGTACCGGCTGTCAGGTGCTCCGTACCGACCTGCACGGCGACGTGGCAGTCGCGAGCAATGGTAACGGTCTGGCGATGGTAGAGCGCGGACCGGCACACCGACCTCCATAGATGGCTGATTACGGCCCGATGTAGTCCAGGACATCGCCCAGTGTGCCGCGGTCCGGGCTATCGGCGGGCTGAGCCGATCCATCCCGGGATGTCGCGGGATCCTCGCGGGTATCTTCCGGCGGCGACGCGGGTGGGGGAACGTTCTGCTGGGGTGCCGGCCGCACCGGCGCCCGCTGTACTGGGAGGTCTCGGAGCGGTCCACCCCAGTCCGGGGTGGCGCCGGGCGTCCAGGGAGCAGCTTGACTCGGGGCCACGATCGGAGCTGCGGAGATGGTGCCGGTGCCAGGGAACTTCGAGGAAATGGGGGCGGGGGCAGTGTCCGTGCGGCCGGCCACGGGCTCGGCAGCCGGCTGCACTTCTCCGGGCGAGAGCAGCGAGCCTCCCTGCAGCACAGCGGCACCGAACATCATGGCGGATCCGGCGAATACGGCGCCCAATGCCCTTGATGTCGGCGTCCAGATCCAGGGACTAGGGGAGGCATGCGGCTCGTAGGCAACCATCGAGTGCTCCTCTTCGCGACGGGCAACCCCTAGGCATTGCGGGTGCACTAACCGTGCGCCACCGGGAGCATACAAGGCGTGAGCACTTCTGACGGGAACATTTTATGAGGTGATCAGCTGCTCAAGGCCTCCAGAACCGCTTGGGCAGTCGGTGGCACGGTGGCCCGCGGTCCTACCGCATGCTCCACGGCATCGAGCGTCTTGAGCCCGTCGCCAGTGATGAGCAGGACCGTCTCGGCGTCTGGGTCGAGTTGTCCGGACTCGATGAACTTTTGTGCGCAGGCCACCGTGACTCCGCCCGCGGTCTCGGCGAAGATGCCCTCGGTACGTGCCAGCAATCGGATTCCCGCCACTACCTCGTCGTCGGTGACGTCTTCGATCGCCCCGGCGGTGCGTCGTACCGTGTCCAACACGTAGGGTCCGTCGGCAGGCGCCCCGATGGCCAGCGAACGGGCGATGGTGTCCGGCCGGACCGGCGTCACCACGTCGTGGCCTGCCTTGAACGCCGCTGAGACCGGGGCGCAGCCCGTGGCCTGTGCCCCGAACACGCGATACTGCTTCGAATCCACCAGGCCTAGCTCGATGAACTCCCGGAAGCCCTTGTCCACTTTGGTCAGCTGTGAGCCCGAAGCGATCGGCACCACGATCTGATCGGGTAGCCGCCAGCCGAGCTGCTCGGCGACCTCATAACCCAATGTCTTGGAGCCCTCGGCGTAGTAGGGCCGGACGTTGACATTGACGAATGCCCAGTCTTCGTGTTCCGCTGCGAGCTCGGTGGCCAGCCGGTTGACATCGTCGTAGTTGCCGTCCACCGCGATCAGCGCGCCGTCATACACCGCGGTGGTGAGTACCTTCGCCCGCTCCAGCGAGGAAGGGATGAGCACGACTGATTCCCATCCGGCCCGGGCGGCCGCAGCGGCAACCGCGTTGGCCAGGTTACCGGTCGAGGGGCAGGCCAGTACCCGAAAGCCGAGCTGCCGCGCGGCGGCCAGCGCGACCGCCACCACACGATCCTTGAAGGAGTGCGTGGGATTGCCGGTGTCGTCTTTCACCCACAGCCTGCGTACCCCCAGCACGGCCGCGAGGCGGTCAGCGCGGATCAGTCGGGTCATGCCCGGCTGGGTGTTGGGATGGTCGTCGACGTCGTCGGGTACCGGCAGTAGGTTGCGATAGCGCCAGACAGACCACGGTCCGGACTCGATGTCCTTGCGGGTGATCCGACCGAAGTCGTAGCCCACCTCCAGTGGGCCGAAGCACTGCACGCAGGCGAACTCGGCGGCCAGCGCGGTACGTGTGCCACACTCCCGGCACACCAGTTGACGAGCAGGTCCAAGATTCAGGGTAAGGGGGGTCCGGGCGTGAAGCGTGCCGGGCATCGCGAGGTCCTCTCCTCATCTGTCCCGTGTTGACGGGTCGGAATTGGCACCGTGATCGCCGGCGGCCTCACGGTAGGAGAACGCACGTCGGCCAGCGTCGGTTGCCGGGGCTTCTTCGGGCCGGTCCCTCTGCCCCTCTGGATGAGCGGTATTCAGTTGTGAATATCACCGTACTTCACTTAGCGTCCCAGAGGGCAGCCGCGTCCAGCATGCGGGAGCGCAAGACCGGGTCGGGTGGGGCGTTTCGTCGCGGTGCGAGGATGGGCGACGTGACGATCCCGACCGCGCCCCTACATCTGATCCTCGGGGAAGAGGAGTTGCTGGTCGACCGGGCGGTACAGGCTGCCGCCGAGGCCGCACGGGGGGCTGACTTAGGCGCCGAGGTGAACCGGGTTCGCGCTACCGACCTGTCTCCCGGCGAACTCGACGAACTTGTCAGTCCTTCCCTGTTTGCCGGACGGCGAGTTCTGGTCCTGCTCGCTGCCCATGAAGCGGGGAAGGATGTCGCCGCTGCGGTGCTGGAGCACGCCCGCAATCCTGTGGACGGGATGGCGCTGGTCATCGTGCACGCAGGTGCCGGGCGTGGCAAGGCACTGGCTGACGGACTCCGTGCGGCGGGGGCAGCGGTCACCGAATGTCCCCGCCTCACCCGTCCCGAGGAACGGGCGGGCTTCGTGCGCGAGGAGGTCCGCAGAGCAGGCGGGCGGATCACCTCGGGCGCCGTCACTGCCCTGCTCGATGCAGTCGGCTCCGATCTGCGTGAACTCGCCGCCGCGGCCGCCCAGTTGACGACCGACACCGTCGGCACGGTGGACGAGGACGCAGTGCGCCGCTATCACCGAGGCCGCGCCGAGGTCACCGGCTTCGCCGTCGCCGAGAAAGTGATGGCCGGGGATCGTGCGGCCGCCCTCGAAACACTGCGCTGGGCTCTGCAGGTTGGGGTGCCCTACGTCCTGGTAGCTGATGCCCTGGCCGATGCGGTCCGCACCGTGGCACGAGTGAGCGCCGCAGGTCGCGGTGACCCGTACCGCCTTGCCAGCACACTGGGGATGCCGCCCTGGAAGGTCAAGAAGGCAATGGCTCAATCTCGCGGTTGGGAGCGGGAGGGGCTCGCAGAGGCGATGCAGCTGGTTGCCGGAGTCAATGCGGACGTCAAAGGCGTTGCTGCCGACGCCGAATACGCACTGGAACGGGCGGTACTTGCGCTGTGCGCCGCTCGATGTCGCTGAACGGAAGCGCTTAGGAAGCCTAAAGCTGGTTAGCCCGCTTGGCCATCGCCGACTTGCGGTTAGCTGCCTGGTTGGCGTGGATGACGCCCTTGCTCACGGCCTTGTCCAGCTTGCGGCTCGCTGCCTGCAGCTCGGTGAGTGCCTTGTCCTTCTCGCCGCTCTCGGCGGCCGCCCGGAAGCGGCGGACAGCGGTCTTCAGCGACGACTTGACGGACTGATTGCGTAGCCGCGCTTTCTCGTTGGTCTGGATCCGCTTCAGCTGCGACTTGATGTTGGCCACGCGCCTACCTTCGATCTCGCCTTCGGGATTTGGTGCCGTCGCGCGGCACGGTGGCCGATCGTAACACCTCTGGACCGACCACCCCACAACGCCTGCCGCCTGCTCACCGAGCGCCCCGAACTGCGCCTGAAAGGGGAAGCAGGTAGGACGGGAGTATGGAGGTCCTTAGCAGCCGCGTCCTGCTCCGCCCACGGGATCGGATGCGTTCGACGGTGTTCTACCGTGATGTGCTCGGGCTTGCGGTGCACCGTGAGTTCCCCGGTGGCACGGTGTTCGTACTGGGAGGCGGGTTTCTCGAGGTCTCCGGGCAGTCCGAGGGGAGCGTCGACGTGGCGACGGCGATCTGGTTACAGGTTCGTGACCTGGCTGCGACCGCAGCTGAGCTGACCGTACGCGGTGTCGAGGTGCTCCGCGAGCCGCGCCGCGAACCGTGGGGATTGGACGAGATGTGGATCGCCGACCCAGACGGCCTGCGACTGGTGCTCGTCGAGGTGCCGCCCGACCACCCGCTGCGCAGAGATCAGCGGTCCGCACCATAGCTTATCCAGGTCCGGACAGCGCCCCGCGCGGGAGCCCGGTAGGACATTTTCTTCTTCACTTTCCCCCTCCACTGTCAGCGACCAGCCGGAGAGTGCCCGGAAGGCTCTCGTCGTGACGTGCGAACATGGAGTGATCCCCTGCTGCCATCAAGGACGGCTGAGTGACCACGTTCGCCGACAAGACGTTCACCCCTTCCGAGCGCATCCGTAACTTCTGCATCATCGCCCACATCGACCACGGCAAGTCCACGCTGGCCGATCGCATGTTGCAGCTCACCGGCGTGCTCGACGAGCGCAGCTACCGCGCCCAGTATTTGGACCGGATGGACATCGAACGCGAACGCGGCATCACCATCAAGGCGCAGAACGTCAGGCTGCCCTGGCGGGTCGACGGGGTGGAACACGTGTTGCACTTGATCGACACCCCCGGACATGTGGACTTCACCTACGAGGTCTCCCGGGCGCTGGAGGCGTGCGAGGGTGCGATCCTGCTGGTGGATGCCGCACAGGGAATCGAGGCCCAGACGCTGGCCAACCTTTACCTGGCGCTAGAGAAAGATCTCCACGTCATTCCGGTACTCAACAAGATCGATCTGCCTGCCGCCGAGCCGGACCGCTACGCCGCCGAACTGGCCCACATCATCGGCTGTGCGCCCGGCGATGTGTTGCGGGTCAGCGCGAAGACCGGTCAAGGGGTGTGGGAGTTGCTCGATGCGGCGGTCCGCCAGGTCCCGCATCCGGTGGGTGACAGCGCAGCACCGACCCGGGCGATGATCTTTGATTCGGTCTACGACACCTACCGAGGCGTGGTCACTTACGTCCGAGTGGTCGACGGACGGATCACCCCGCGAGACCGGATCCGCATGATGTCCACCAACACCACCCACGAGCTACTCGAGGTCGGCATCATCTCGCCGGATCAAAAGCCCTGCGACGGCCTGGGCGTCGGCGAGGTCGGGTACCTCATGACCGGTGTGAAGGACGTCCGTCAGTCTCGGGTGGGGGACACGATCACCAGCGAACGCAACGGTGCCACCGAAGCGTTGGCCGGCTATCGCACCCCCCGGCCGATGGTGTTCGCTGGGCTGTACCCGATGGATGGGTCGGACTATCCAGAGCTGCGGGACGCGCTGGACAAGTTGCGGCTCAACGATGCCTCGCTGACTTATGAGCCCGAGACCTCCGCCGCTCTCGGCTTCGGCTTCCGTTGTGGCTTCCTTGGCCTGCTCCACCTGGAGATCACTCGGGATCGGCTGGAGCGTGAATTCGGCCTCGACCTCATCTCCACCGCACCCAACGTGGTCTACCGGGTAGTGGCCGAGGACGGCATCGAGTTGGTGGTCACCAATCCCGCCGACTGGCCGGTGGGCAAGATCGCCAATGTGTACGAGCCGGTGGTGCGGTGCACCGTGATCGCTCCTGCGGAGTTCGTCGGTACGATCATGGAGCTCTGTCAGGCTCGTCGCGGCACCCTGCAGGGTATGGACTACCTGTCCGAGTCGCGAGTGGAGCTGCGCTACACGCTGCCGATGGCCGAGATCGTGTTCGACTTCTTCGACGCGCTGAAGTCTCGTACCCGGGGTTACGCCTCGATGGACTACGAAGAGGCCGGTGAGCAGACTGCAGACCTGGTGAAGGTGGATATCCTGCTCCAGGGCGAACCGGTGGACGCGTTCTCGGCGATCGTGCACCGCGACGCCTCCTATGGCTACGGTACGTCGATGGCGACCAAGCTGCGTGAACTGATTCCTCGCCAGCAGTTCGAAGTGCCCATCCAGGCCGCGATCGGCTCCCGGATCATCGCCAGGGAGACCATCCGCGCGATCCGCAAGGATGTGCTGGCGAAGTGCTACGGCGGGGACATCACCCGTAAGCGCAAGCTGCTGGAGAAGCAGAAGGAGGGCAAAAAAAGGATGAAGACGATCGGACGGGTCGAGGTCCCTCAGGAAGCCTTCGTCGCGGCGCTGTCCACCGACGACTCGGTGAAGCCCACAAAGAAGTAGCAGCCGCGACGTGAACTCTCGTCGGCGCGTCACCGCCGCGTTGATCGGCCTGCTAACGCTCGTGCTCGGTGGCTGGTTCGGCAATCAGACATTGTCAAGCCCTCCCGGCGGGAGCCAGCCAGGTGCGGTCGCCGAGGCGGAGTTCCCAACGCGGGCACTGTCGCACCTTCCGCCGCAGGCCGCCGAGGTGTGGCGGTTGATCCAGCACGGTGGACCGTTCCCCTACCGACAGGACGGAACTGTGTTCGGCAACCGGGAGGAGCGGTTACCTCCACGGCAGTCCGGCTTCTACCGGGAGTACACCGTCCCGACCCCGGGCGAGCCCGACCGCGGCGCGCGGCGCCTGGTCACCGGCGGCACCACCGAGCTGTATTACACCGGCGATCACTACGTCTCGTTCGTCGTGGTCGATCCTCGGCGGTGAGTCCTGTGCTGCGTTATATCCCCGATGCCACCAGCGCGCTCGATGAGGCTCGTGGCCGAGGCGCGATGGTGCATCTGGTGAGCCCGATGACCAGCAAGGCCGACGCACTGGACGCCATTGCTATCGCCCTGGCTTTTCCGGCCTGGTACGGCCATAACCTCGACGCGCTGTACGATTGCCTTGTCGACCTGTCGTGGCAACCCGACGGCGAGCACTTGTTGGTCTGGGTCGGTCACCGCCAGCTTAAGGCCGCCGACCCCGAGGCCTACCGCGCCGTGCTCACAGTGCTCGCCGACGCGGCTGCGGCCGACACCGGGCGCCCGCTATCGGTACTGCTCGCCGACGCATGATCAGCGGGTAAAAACGATCTTGCCGGCTGTATCGCCGTCGATCATCGCCTTGAAGCCTTGCTCGGCTTCGGTCATCGGAAGCACGGTACCGATCTGCGGACGTACTCCGGTCACCTTCAGGAAAGAGAGCAGGTCGACCAACTCGTCGCGGGTACCCATGGTGGAGCCGACGACCCGCAGTTGCAGGAAGAACAGCCGCTGCAACTCTGCGCGCTCGGCGTCTCCACTGGTGGCGCCCGAGCAGACGATGATGCCACCAGGTTTGAGGGACTTAGCTGAATGCGACCAGGTAGCTTTGCCGACGGTATCGAACACCGCGTCGACCCGCTCGGGCAGCCGCGCGCCGGATTCGAACGTCTGGTGAGCGCCTAGGTCCCGGGCAAGATGGCGCTTGTGCTCGGTGCGCCCTGTTACCCACACTCGCATCCCGGCGGCCTGGCCCAGCTGCACCAGGGCGGTGGATACACCGCCTGAGGCGCCCTGCACAAGCATGGTCTGTCCCGGCCGTAGCCCCGATTTCACGAACAGCATCCGGTAGGCGGTAAGCCACGCCGTGCCCATGCAGGCCGCTTCGGGGAAGGTCAGCGACGTCGGCATGGCGACCACATTGCGCTCCGGTACCACCACGGTATCGGCGAAGGTGCCCTGTAGTTTCTCGGTGAGTAGCGTGCGGCGTGGGTCCAGTGTCTCGTCGCCGGTCCAGCCCGGGCTCGTCACCACGGGGTAGAGCACCACTTCCGATCCGTCAGGGAGCAGCCCTGCGCCGTCACAGCCCAAGATCATCGGAAACTGTTCGGGTTTGATACCCACTCCGCGCAGTGTCCACAGGTCGTGCATGTTCAGGCTGGCGGCTCGGATCCTGATGGGTATGAACCCTGCGGACAGGTCCGGGTCGGGGCGTTCTCCGACCCGCAGCGCGGCCAGCGGGTCGTGGGGGTTCGGCTCGGCGGCATAGAGGGCGAACATGGCTCCAACGTAGTGCCGACCATGGGGGGGCACCTCCGGTTGCGATAACGTGATCCAGTGCTGTGGGCGGGATGGGAAGCTGTGATTCGCTGGTGGGACGGGGTGGAGCTGTGGCTCACCCAGCTCTGGCTCCCACTGCAGCTCGTCCTATTGATGATGGTGCTGCTGCCTGCCTGTTGGTGGATCGCGCGCCTGATCGACCAGGGGGTGGACCTCGCTTCGGAGTGGCTTCGCCGCCGTACTGACGCAGGGAGCTAGCGCGTTGTGATCCACGACGGGGAGCGCTTCTCGGTGAAGGCGCGGATGCCTTCCCGGGCCTCTGCGGAGGCAAAACGCTGAGCAGACAATTCAGCCATCGCCACGAAGTCCTCAGCCATGGCCGAGTGGCTACGGTGCAGTAGCTGCTTGGTCAACATCAGTGCCTCGGGCGCGCCTGCCCTGAGCATGCCGGTATAGCGGGTGACCTCGGCAGCTAGTTGATCGGCCGGTACCGCGCTGTTGAGCAGTCCAACGGCGACCGCGCGGGCGGCATCAAAGGTCTCCCCGGTGAGAAACAGTTCATGTGCAGCGCGGGGTAGCAACCGGGGTAACACGGTCACCGTGATCATCGCTGGTACCAGGCCGATGCGTACTTCGGTAAAGGCGAAGGTGGCATCGCGCGCTGCGACGGCGACATCCGCTGCGGCGACCAGACCGATGCCGCCTGCCCGGGCCGGGCCAGCCAGTTTGGCGACGACCGGCTTGGGGTGAGTCCAGATCCGTTCCAGGATCTGCCGGAACTCGCCGATGCCCTGGTTGCCGTCCGTCCGTGGCTCTCGGAGATCCATCCCGGCACAGAATGTCGGCCCGGTGTGGTCGAGCACCACGACCCGCGTCGACTTGTCATGGGCACTGTGCTCCAGCGCGTCCAGCAGTTCGGCGCGCAGCTGCGCCGACAGCGCGTTGTGGTTGGTGGGAGAGTCCAACGTGATCGTGGCGATCCCGGACTGGACGGTCAGGTGCGCCAGTTCGGCGGCATCGGTCATAACCCGACCCTAGAGGGCTACAGCACAACGCCTCGCTACCCGATCACTATCCGTTGTATCGAAGCGGGAACCACCACGCTGCGTCACAGACACCGCATGGGGCTGGTCATCGCCTCGAACCAGTCGTGTCCCGTGCCACATGACCGCTTGAGCTGAGGCAAATATCCGCTTGACCTGCCGATTTGACATCGAGCCTGCACAGTACGTAGATTTCCCCTCGCCGCACAGCAGCCCGAGAGATACGGTTTGAGGAAGTTCTCGTAGATCTAGGGTCAGCTGGAGCTCCTCGTGTGTAGTCCGCGAGAAGGGCGCGGTAAAGCGCGGATCCGAGTGCCGACTTGACGTCGTATCGTGAACCGTGTAATCTGATCCAGTTCCCCCGTATTGGGATTGCTTTTGTGGTGGTCTTGGTGTCGGTGGTTGTTCTTTGAGAACTCAACAGTGTGTCGTTATAGCTATGTTTGTGCCATGATTTGTTTTGTTTGTGTTGTTGTGTTGTTTGAGTGGTGCTAGTGATCTGACTAGTGATCAGAGCCGTGCTCGCTGTTCACCGTTCTTGATCTCCTTTGAACTGTCTTCATTTTCTTCTTTGGGTCTCTGAGAGCTTGTTTAGTTTTGGGGTCTTGAGGGTGGAGGGTTGGAGGGTTTGGGGGGGTGATGGGGTGTGTGGGGGTGGGTGTTGGTGTTCTGTTGTGCATTCAACGGAG
>JBOHHD010000123.1:0-5931 GCA_050700515.1 Pseudonocardiaceae bacterium | reverse complement strand
CCGGGAGACAGTGCTTGCACGCACAGACGTTCCAGCACCCCCAGGTAACTGTCGACGTCCTGACGCTTGTCCAGATAAAGGGCACTGGTGAGTTGCTCGAGATAGACGATGTCGGGCAGGTCGGGTTCGGGGAACCGCAGGACGGTGAACGGGCCACTGGCGGCGGCGTGCGCGCCGATGTGCAGCGGCACGACCTGCAGCGTGATATTCGGACGCTCGGCGAGTTCGATCAGACGTTGCAGTTGGGCTCGCAGCACCTCTCGGCTGCCCAGTGGTCGCCGCAGCGCTGCTTCGTCGACGACGGCCCACAGAGTGGTTGCGCTCGGCTCGGGTCGAGCCAGCAGTTCTTGGCGTGCCATGCGGAGGGCGACCCGACGTTCGATGTCCGTTGGGGGGCCGTGCGTGTGACTGAGCCGGATGACGGCCCGGGCGTAGTCCTCGGTCTGCAGGAGCCCGGGAATGAACTGCGCCTCATAAGTACGGATCCGCGAGGTGGCCTGCTCCAACCCGAGGTACACCTCGAACCAGCTCGACAGCACATCGCCGTACTGGTGCCACCAGCCAGGAGCGTTGGCCTGGCGGGCCAACGTGAGGAATTCCGCACGGCGCTGCTCGTCGGTGACGCCGTAAAGGGTGAGCAGGTCGGCCACATCACGTTCCTTGAAGCCCACCCGACCCAGTTCCAGGCGACTGATTTTGGCATCGGAGGCGCGGATGACGTGTCCCGCGGCATGCCGGGTGATTCCCAGCCCTTCCCGGAGCCGACGCAGCTGAGCACCCAACACGATGCGCAGCACGGTGGGTCCGCGCCGCTCCGGCGTCCCGACGATCGTCAGGGGTGCGGCGTGCGCAGGCTCCTCGGCGGTCAAGATTTCCCCCTGCGGTAGGTGATCTCCATATGATCTTACCCGTTAGCTGCGCTGTCCCGCTGTTCGGCAGGCCCGGGGAGTCCGTATCCGCCGCCGCCGGGGGTTTCGATCACCAAGGTGTCGCCGGGGAGCAGGTCGGCCGAGTCACAGCCGGCCAGATCGGTGACACTGCCATCGCCGCGCTGCACGCTGTTGCGTCCCAATGCGCCGGGTGATCCACCGGCCATACCGTAGCTCGGTACCCGCCGGTGGCCTGACAGAGTACTGATGGTCATGGCCTCCTGGAAGCACAGGCGACGTACCGCGCCGTCGCCACCTCGCCAGCGTCCGGAGCCACCGCTGCCGCGCCGCATGGCGAAGCTCTCGACGAGCACCGGGTAGCGCCACTCCAGCACTTCCGGGTCGGTGAGCCGGGAGTTCGTCATGTGCGTCTGCACCACGGAGGCCCCGGCGAATCCGTCGCCCGCGCCCGAGCCGGAGCCGATGGTTTCGTAATACTGGTATCGCTGGTTGCCGAAGGTGACGTTGTTCATCGTCCCGGATCCCTCGGCTTGAATGCCGAGTGCGGCGTACAACGCACCGGTGATCGCTTGTGATGTTTCCACATTGCCGGCGACCACTGCGGCCGGATACTCGGGGGCGAGCATGGAGCCCTCCGGTATGAGGATCTGTAGCGGGCGCAGGCAGCCCTCGTTGAGCGGGATGTCGCTTGCGACCAGCGTTCGAAAGACGTAGAGCACGGCTGCGCTGACCACCGATGAGGGCGCGTTGAGGTTCGTGTCGAGTTGCGGTGACGTGCCGGTGAAATCAATTGTCGCGCAGCGCTGTTCGCGGTCGACCGAGATTCGAGCACAGATCACCGCACCGGAATCCATTTCGTAGCGATAAACGCCGCTGTCGAGAGTGTCGATCACCCGGCGGACCGCATCCTCGGCGTTGTCCTGGACGTGGCACATGTACGCCTGGACGACGTCGAGCCCGAAATGGTCGATCATCTTGCGAACCTCGTCGGCACCTTTGGTGGTGGCGGCGATCTGCGCTCGGAGGTCCGCCAGATTCGTCTCCGGATCACGGGAAGGGTAGGGCGCATCGGTGAGCAGTCGCAATGTTTCGGCCTCGCGGAACCGGCCGTTCTCGGCGAGCAGCCAATTGTCGAACAGTATCCCTTCCTCGTGCACGTTGCGGCTCGTCGCGGGCATGGACCCGGGGGTGATCCCGCCGATCTCCGCATGGTGGCCACGGGCGGCGATGAAGCAGAGAATCGCGGCGCTGCCGAATACCGGGGTGATGACCGTGACGTCGGGCAGATGCGTACCGCCGTGGTACGGGTCGTTGATCGCGTAGACGTCACCCGGCTGCATGGTCGCTCCGCGGCGACTGATCACCTCCTGCACGCTGGTACCCATCGAGCCGAGGTGCACGGGGATGTGCGGCGCATTGGCGATGAGGTTGCCGTGCGGGTCGAACAGGGCACAGGAGAAGTCGAGCCGTTCCTTGATGTTGATCGACTGCGCGGTCGACCGCAGCGCCGCGCCCATCTGCTCGGCGATCGACATGAACTGGTTGTTGAAAATCTCCAGCAGCACCGGGTCCGCCTCGGTGTCGGGCCGGTCCGGTACGCCAGCGGCGACCTGCTCGACGAGCAGGTGTCCGGTGGGCGTCATCGTCGCGCGCCAGTCCGGGTCGACCACGGTGGTGGCGCCCGCCTCGGCGACGATCGCCGGCCCGGTCACGGTGTCGCCGCAACCCAGCTGGGCACGCTGGTACAGCGGCGCCTCATGCCATCGCCCCTCGGTATAGATCCGTACCGTGGAGGCGGGGTGCCGAGTGGCGGTGGCCGGGAGGGGGGGCAGGTCGGGCTGCTCGGTCAGCCCGGTCGCCTCGACCGAGACCGCTTCGACGATCAACGGTCGGTCCATGAGGAATGAGTACGTCCGGCGGTGGCTCGTCTCGAACGCCGCCACCATCGAGCCGACGTCGGCCAGCTCGACCAGCACCGGGGCGTCGGTACCGTCATAACGAAGATGCACCTGCTGGCAGAGCCGGATCCGATCGGCGGGCACGTTCTCCTCGAGCAGTTCGGCGCGCGCGGCCGCTGCCAGTTCCTCAGCGACGCTGGACAGGCGTTGCATGATTGCCGGCTCCAACGTGGCCTCCACCGACTGGGCGCGCATCGCGGTGGTATCCGCCAAGCCGATGCCCAGCGCGGACAGCACCCCGGCCATCGGCGGGACCAGCACGGTGCCGATGCCCAGCGAAGCGGCGACCGCGCAGGCGTGCTGGGCACCGGCCCCGCCGAAGGTCGTGAGCGCGTACCGCGTGACGTCGTGGCCCTGCTGCACCGAGATGCGCTTGACCGCGGCCGCCATGTTCGCCACCGCGATCTGCAGGTAGCCCTCGGCCACCTGTTCCGGCGTGCGGTCGTCACCGGTCTGCTCCTGGATGCGAGTGGCGAGCTCAGCGAAGCGTCGCCGCACCACCTCCTCGTCCAATGATTGATCGCCCTCGGCGCCGAAGACCTGGGGGAAGTGCGCGGGCTGGATTCGGCCGAGCATCACATTGGCATCGGTGACGGTCAGCGGGCCGTTGTTCCGGTAACAGGCGGGACCGGGGTCGGCGCCCGCGGAGTCCGGCCCGACACGGTAGCGGCTGCCGTCGAAGTGCAGGATCGATCCGCCCCCGGCGGCGACGGTGTGGATGTCCAACATCGGTGAGCGCAACCGGACGCCGGCCACCTGGGTGTCGAAGACCCGCTCGTACTCGCCCGCGAAATGGGAGACGTCGGTCGACGTGCCGCCCATGTCGAAGCCGATCACTTTGTCGAACCCGGCCAGTGCCGACATCCGCGCCATCCCGACGATCCCGCCCGCCGGGCCGGACAGGATCGCGTCCTTGCCGCGGAAGTGTCCGGCCTCGGTGAGCCCACCGCCCGATTGCATGAACATCAGCCTCACCCTGGGCAGCTGCTCGGCCAGCCGGCCGACGTAGCGGCGCAGCACCGGGGACAGGTAGGCGTCGACGACGGCGGTGTCGCCGCGCGACACCAATTTCATCAGCGGGCTGACCTCGCTGGACAAGGAGATCTGGCTGAAGCCGAGCTGCTCGGCGAGCCGGCCGATCGCCTGCTCGTGCGCCGGGTACAGGTGGCTGTGCATACACACCACAGCCAGCGCGTCGATGCCGTCGTGGCGCGCGGTGCGTAGGTCATCGCCCAACCGGTCCAAATCGGGCGGACGAAGCACAGCACCGTCGGCGCCGATGCGTTCGTCGACCTCGATGACCCGCTCGTGCAGCGGTTCGGGGAGCCGGATATGGCGGTCGAAAATGCGCGGACGGTTCTGATAGGCGATCTGTAGCGCGTCGCCGAATCCGGCCGTGATCACCAGCGCGGTACGCTCGCCCTTGCGTTCGAGCAGTGCGTTGGTGGCCACCGTCGTGCCCATCCGCACCACCTCGATCTGGTCGACCGGAATGGATTCATCCTCGGCGAGGCCGAGCAACGTGCGGATCCCAGCCACTGCGGCATCCCGGTAGGCCGGGTGCACCGACATCAGCTTGCGCGTCACCAGTCGGCCGTCGGGCCGCCGGGCCACGATGTCGGTGAACGTGCCCCCCCGATCCACCCAGAACTGCCAGCGCCCCGTGCTCATGGGTTCAGTCCGTCAACAGGTTCAGGGGGGAAGTCCTTTTTCCGCTCGGCTTCGATCTCATCGATGACCGCGATTTTCTCGCCATACCGAGTGCTGGTCTGGGTGCCGTCGTTATCCACCACGCGCAGCACCTCCCTGACGCGCTGTTTTGCTTCCTGCGCCTGCCAGCTCATACCCTCTCGTCATCTCCGGTATGGGACGTTCTGTCTAGATTAGGGACAGATTTTACCTTTGATGGCCGGGTGCGCAGCGAACCCTTGAGTAGGGTTGCCCGCACGAGTCCCTGTGATCAGGCTGTCACCTGGTCGCCGGTCACCGACCCTGCCGGCGCTGGAAGATCGCCGTTTCCGGGATCGCCCCTGTCAGCACCAGAGCGGTGCCGACTTCCAGCGGCGAACGACCGGAGGCCCAGGGGTTAGAGATCGAGGACAGCCCGCAGTGCCAGGTCGACGCGATCCAGCTGTTCTTCGGGGAGTTGACCATAGCTTTCGATGAGGGCCCCCCGATAGGCACGGACGAGGTCCCGCGCGATATCCAGCCAGCCATGCTCCGCGCCGACCATGACCGGTATCGCCAGTAGGTGCTGTGGATCAGCAGCGCTCACCTCGATGGCGTAGAGCATCGTATGACGCGGATCATCAAGGACGTGTTGAGCGGCAACTAAGAGAACGGTCCGTTCCCGGGTGCCCCGTAGGGCGTAGCGGTACAGCTCACCCCGCTGCACGGCGGGTGGTTGCCTCGATGATCTGGGTTTCGCGCTCATCGGTCTGCACGAGCCGTTCTTCATCCCGCTCGGCTGGCGGGTAGCGGGCCGGCGCTGCGGTGCGAATCAGGTGGGACACCCAGGCGGAGATCGAGACTCCATCGCGGGCAGCTCCCTGCTCGGCCAAGAACAGGGCAACCGGATCCAAGCTGAGGCTGAGTTTTCGCGTCGCCATGCGGCGAATCGTATCGAACGGGCCTACTATTTGATGCACGCACGGAACCGTGTCGCCGCTGCTGATGCCTGAGCCTGGTTGGCCGGCGGTCAGCGGAACGCCGGGCCACGGCTCGATGCTCTGGGCGCCCGGTACGGCTGAAGCGCCGCCTCGCTCGCGAACGCACAGGCGGTGCCGGTGCCGGGGTCCACCGAGATTCGCCTGATTCGAACATGTGTTCGATACTAGCATACTGTGACCTGGGTCAGCGCCGAGTGTCAGGCGCTCAGTGGTCTCAGGCGCGCAGTGCGTTCGTCTCCCTGGTCAGGAGTGGGCTGGTTCGGCAAGCGGGGGACCTCTCCAGCCCTCCGCTCGTCATCGATGAGAAACCAGCGACGCGGCCACGGGCCAGCGAACCGCGCAGCTTGGGGAGTCAGCGACGTACTGGCGCGGTGACTGTGTCAAACCTGATCCAAAACCCACTGGAGTTTACCC
>JBOHHD010000122.1:0-1622 GCA_050700515.1 Pseudonocardiaceae bacterium | reverse complement strand
CGGTATGCCATCGCCAGCACCGTGTCCCACTGCTCGGCATTGCGCCGCATCAGCTCCTCCGGGGCGTCCGAGCCCAGGTAGGCGGCGGCCATTCGCCAGGGCTGTCTGATGGCCGTGGCGCCGCCCGGTAGGGGGACTGGCACCAGGTGCCCCAGCCGCCGGAATCCCCTCAGATCGGCCAGTAGGAATTCCCCGCCCCACAGGGTGCCATCAGTGCCATAGCCAAGCCCGTCGAAGGCCACGCCGAGCACCGGGCCGGCGTCGCCGTTGTCGGCCAGACAGGAGGCGATGTGCGCGTGGTGATGCTGCACTCCGACGAGTTCCACGTCCGCCAGCTCGAGGGCGTACTTGGTGGACAGGTACTCGGGGTGCAGGTCGTGGGCGACCACCTCCGGCTGCACATCGAACAGTCGCCGGAAGTGCGCGATGCCCTCGGTGAACGAACGAAGTGTCTCGTAGTTCTCCAGATCACCGATGTGGTGGGAAACGAACGCATGCCTTCCTCGAGCCAGGCAGAAGGTGTTCTTCAGCTCGGCACCGCAACCGAGCAGGGGCCGGGGCACCGAACGCGCGAGGGTCAACGGTTCGGGTGCGTAGCCCCGTGAGCGGCGAACCGGGAGCTCGGCACCTCGGAAGACCCGCACCACTGAGTCATCGGTGCGCATGTGGATCTCTCGGTCGTGGGTGAGGAAGGCGTCGGCGATTGTGGGCAGCCGGCGGTGGGCGTCGTCGTCGGTGTAGGCGATGGGCTCGTCGGAGACGTTGCCACTGGTCAGCACGATGGGAGCGACGGTCTTGCGCAGCAGCAGGTGATGCAGCGGCGTGTAGGGAAGCATCAGGCCCAGTGAGCGATTGCCGGGCGCGACCGCCGGGGCAAGGGCGGCGTCGGGGCGGCGGGCCAGCAGCACGACGGGTCGGCGCCGGGAAGTCAAGACCCGCTCCCCCACGGAGTCGATCAGGCACAGCCGGTGCGCAGCGTCCAGATCGGCCACCATCACCGCGAACGGTTTGTCCTCGCGGTGCTTGCGTGCGCGCAGCACAGCAGTTGCGGCGGCGTCGGAGGCCAGAGTTGCCACGTGGTAGCCACCGAGGCCCTTGACGGCCAGTACCGCCCCCCTGATCAACATTGTGGCGGCCTCGGCCAGCGGATCGCCGGGCAGCTCGGTGCCGTCGGAGCCGATCAGTCTCAGGTGGGGCCCGCAGGCGGGGCAGCACACCGGCTGAGCGTGGAAGCGCCGGTCGACCGGATCGTGATACTCGAGAGCGCACGCGTCACACATCGTGAAGGGCGCCATCGTGGTGAGTGGCCGGTCGTAGGGCACATCGCGCACGATGGTGAACCGGGGACAGCAGTTGGTGCAGTTGATGAACGGATACTCGAAGCGTCGGTCGGCGGGATCGGCTAACTCACGCAGGCAGTCCGAGCACGTCGCGCTGTCCGCCGAAACCAGCGTGTCTCGCCGGCCGGAGGCGTTGCTTGGCACGATGTGGAAACCGGGCTCGCCGGTCGGCACCAGATTGCTGGTCCGGATCTGCTCAATGATCGCCAGCGGTGGGGCTTCGGCGGGCAGCGCGGTAAGAAACTCACGCACCGCCCTCTCAGCTCCCTCGATCTCCACGAA
>JBOHHD010000121.1:0-3128 GCA_050700515.1 Pseudonocardiaceae bacterium | reverse complement strand
GGCAAGGCCGCCACGCAGGTCTCCGCCTGGCAGCACGTCGCCGATTGTGTCGACGCCATCGACGCCAACCTCACGGCGGGCAAGGCAGCGATTGCGCGCACCTGGACCGGGTCCGCGTCCGCCGCCGCGGTCGTCCAATTGGACAAGTGGGGCACCTGCCTCACCGACCAGAGTGCGAAGATGCGGCAGATGGCCGGCTACCTCGGCGATGCGGTCGACCAGGCGGTCAAGATGGCCCAGGTCGTCGTGGACATCATCAAGGAAGTGATCAGTATCGTCTCCGCGGCGCTCAGCAATGCCGCGATTCCCTTCTACGGGCAGTGGAAGCTGATCAAAACTGTGAAGGAGGCCATCACCATGGTCAATAGTGCCCGCAAGGTGATCGTGGCCTTCTGGAACTTCCTGGTCATGGTGCAGTCCTTCATCCAGCTCTGCATCTCCACCTTCAGTGCGGACGTGTTGCCGCCGGCTCCTTCCACTGCCGCGGTGCCCGGATGACCAGCGGCTTCTCCGATCTCGACAACCGGATACAGGCGGCCAAGGCCGAGCTGGGCCAGGCCATCGCGCAGGCCCGCCAGGATCTGGCCCGGTTCCGGCGCGAGAACCAACCCACCGCCGAGGAACGCCAGGCGCTGCGGGACGCGGCGCTGCGCGGGGAGCTCGGCGAGGACATGCGAGAGCTGGCGCGGCGCGTCGACAGCGGCCAGGACACCTGGGAAGCGATCTTCTCCGGGGACTCGCCCAACGCCGGGCTGCTCCGCGGCCATCTCGATCGGATGGCCGCCCAGAACCGCGCGGCGATCGCCACCGCGGTCGAGGAGGACCCGGACTTCGACCCCTTGCCCCCGGACGAGACCCGCTGAGCCGGCGAAGGGCGATACTGAACCGGTGACCGATCACAATGTGCTGGGCGGTGAGCTGGAGCCCTGTGGCACCGATCCGCTCACCGGCTTCTACCGAGACGGCTGCTGCAACACCGGTACCGAAGACCTGGGGAGCCACACGGTGTGCGCCGTGGTGACCACGGAGTTCCTCGCGCACCAGCGCCGCATCGGGAACGATCTGAGCACTCCGGTACCGCAGTACCGGTTCCCCGGGTTGGTTCCCGGTGACCGGTGGTGTGTGACCGCCGCGAACTGGCTGCGCGCCCATCACGACGGCGTGGCGGCGCCGGTGGTGCTCGCCGCCACCCACGAACGTGCCCTCGAACTGATCCCTCTGGGGGTGCTGCGCCAGCATGCCGTGGACGTGCCCGCCGACCCCAGCACCCTCGAGGGCTGACTTCGAGGGTGGCCGGTGGTCACCGAAGATGACGTGGGGATCAGGGGCTGCGGCGCAGTACGCCTCCGCCGTCGCTGGGCTGGGTAAACGTAAATTTCAGTGTCCCGTCAGCACCCGGAGTAAGGGCGATCAGAATGTCATCAACGCATGTACCTCTGCTGCGTAGCCTTTCCTGAACTAAGAGCCGCATCGGCGAGGCCTCAACCAGCACCAGGTCGGCGTCACAGTCAAGCGTCGGGTAGCTGCTCGTGCCGACCGTTTCTGCGAGCACACCACCAACGATATGAAGTCGAGTTGGATATTTGGAGTTCTCGCCGACCAGCTGATCTTGATCTATTGTTCCGACCCAGCGGCCTAAGTAAACGGCGGGCACGTCTCCGACCAAGTCAATGGGCGGCGAAGTCACTTCCGGTGCGATTGGTGCGGTATTCGCAGGTGGTGGCACCGACGTCGTCGTGGGTGGCTGAACCGTCGACTCGACCGGAGAAACCTCAGCTCTGTCATTCGCCGTGATGAACAGTGCGGCCACAGCCGCGATCGCTCCAACGACGGCGGTTACCAGCATCAGGCCCTTATACAGCCGAGAATCAGCCACGGTGGCGATCGTCGCATATCGTCGACGCCTGGGGTCCCAAGCCCGATAGGTGCGCGCCGAGCAGGGGCCGTGAGTCCCTCACGGGATGAGGCGGGGGAGGCGGGCGGCGACGTCTTCGGGGGAGGGCATGGCCGCGACCTCATCGGCGAGGCGGCCGACGGCGGCGTGGACGGCTTTGTCCGTGAACAGGGTCTGGACCTTGTCGGCGACGGCATCGCGGCTGAACTCATCGGGCAGCAGGCGGAAGCCGACACCGGCGTCGAGAACGGCCTCGGCGTTGGTGAACTGGTCCGCACCCTGCGGTAGGAGCAGCTGCGGCAGCCCGGCGGCGAACGCGCCGAGCATCGTGCCACTGCCACCGTGGTGCACGACGAGATCGACATAGGGCAGCAGATCCACCTGTGGCACCCAGGCTTCCAGCCGCACGTTGGGTGCGACCTCATCCAGGGCGGCGAGGTCGACTGCGGGACCGACCGCGACGAGCACGTCGACCGCCAGCACCGCGAGCCATTCGATGGCCTGCTTGAGCACATCGGCGGTGGCAAAGGCGGTGCCGAGGGTGAGGTAGACCAGCGGCCGGGACCGATCCCGCTCCCGCACGCCGCTGGGGAGCTCACCCGGTTCGCTCCATCCGACCGGACGTAACGGGATCCGCGTGGCCTGCTCCAGGATGTCCTTCGACTGCACCGATTCCGGGCAGATGTCGATAAAAGGGGCGCTCAGCAGGACGTCGGCGCCCCCGAGCTCGGCGGCGAAGGCGGTGAAGGCTTCCACTATCGCCTCGGACATCGTGCTGGGGGACACCCGGCCGAAGCCATGAGGCAGCACCGGGATCCCGGCGAGCACACCCGCCAGCCCCGCCCCGAGGGTGCCTGCTTCGCAGATCAGCAGATCCGGGCGGTGGGCCTCGAGCAGCGGCGCCATGTCCGCGACCCACCGCCTCGGCAGGACATCGCCGAATACCTCGCCGATCATGTGTTGGAGGTCTTGCGACGCTGTGATGTCCGCTATGGGGGTGTCCGGCATGAGGCTGGCGAATGCCTCGCGCACGCCCATCCCGGCGGGCACCGCATCCAGGCCCACCGCCCGCAGGCCCGGCAGGAACTGTTCCCCAGCGGCGAAAACGACGTCATGTCCCGTCTGGCGGGCAGCGACCGCCAGCGGAATCAACGGGTAGGTATGACCGTGAGCTGCTAGAGCAGCGAACATCAAACGCACTCTCCACCATATCCCGCCCCGACTCGATGTGGTC
>JBOHHD010000120.1:0-6847 GCA_050700515.1 Pseudonocardiaceae bacterium | reverse complement strand
ACTACAGGCTGTTGGCTGCCCAGACGTCTGGGCGGCCAGCAGCGCGCCAGTCCCTGTTGTTGATCAGCTGTGCACAGCCTTCCCCGGCCGTTGGGACGGGGAGTTGAGCTGCATGCACGGATGTTTCGGCCTGACGGCAGTGTCCGCACGGAGCTATCCGATGAGATGCCTGCTGCGCCGGGGACGCCGAGCATCGGTTCGGAACCTGGAAGCAGAAACCCCGGGGACGGGACAAACCGACCCTTTGATGTTCGATCTTGAAATGGCCAGTGGGAACTTCGAAGAGGAAACGGGAAACATCGGGAAAGCCCACAATCGCATGCGGATCACTTGCCAGAATGGGAGGCGAGACTTCAAGATCATCGTTCTGTTTTTGGAGGCGGGGATGACCGAGCCGGACAAGTCGTTCGGGCCTGAGCTCCGGAGACTGCGGATCGAGGCTGGTCTGTCGCTCACCCGTCTGGCGGGGTTGCTGCATTACAGCAAAGGCCACCTCAGCAAGGTCGAGACCGGGCTCAAACGGCCGACGCCGGAGCTGGCCCGGTGCTGTGATGCGCTGGTCGGTGCGGCCGGTGACCTCGCCGCCCTCGTCCCCCCTCGGCCCGCCCGAGGTGCAACGTCGGAAGCGATGGCAAAACAGGAGATGGACGGCAACGAGGTGTGGGTGATCAGCATGGTTCCCGATGGCTCGAGCTGGTTTCGGTTGGTGGACCGCAGGCAGGCCCTGGTAGGGGGTGCCGCGTCCATGCTGAGTTTCGGACTCAGCGGTCACGACATGTCCTCAACAGCACAGCAGGATTCGTCGCTGGAGGTCTTCCGCAGGCAGTTCGATCAGTTCCGCCTGCTCGGTCAGACCGCCAGCCCCGCCGTGGTGCTACCGGCGCTGATCGCGCAGGCGCAGACGATCCAGGGCGTCGCGGCCCGGTCTGAGGCCCGCCGGCAAGGCCCGGCGCTGACGCTGGCTGCCCGGTACGCCGAGTACGTCGGCTGGATGTGCCAGGAGGCGGGCAGCGACGAGGCGGCGCTGTGGTGGACCGACCGCGCCGTCAACCTGGCCGCCGCGGGTGATGACCGCTACCTGGCCGACTACGCCCTGGTCCGCCGAGCGCTCATCGCGCTCTACCGCAACGACGCAGCCGAGACCGTCGAGTTGAGCCGCCGCGCGCAGCGCAGCTCGGTCCCGCCCCGGATCCGCGGGCTCGCCGCGCAACGCGAAGCTCAGGGACACGCCCTTGCCGGGAATTACGACGCCTGCCTGCGCAGCCTGGACACGGCCCGCCGGCTCCTCGCCGTCGCGCAGCCCGACTCCGCGACGCCGGTGCTCGGATCGGCGAACCTGGCCGACCCGGCCGCCATGATCACCGGCTGGTGCCTGCACGACCTCGGACGACCGCGAGCGGCCGCCGAGGTACTCGACCGGGAGGTCGCCCGGCTGCCGCCGCACGCACTGCGCGCGGGCACCCGGTACGGCGTTCGAAGGGCACTGGCCCACGCTACGGCGGGGGAGGTCGAGCACGCGTGCGGGATCGCCGGATCACTGCTGGGCGGTGCCGGAGTGGTCGCCTCGGCCACCATCCGCACCGACCTGTGCCGCCTGGCCCGGATCCTCTCCCGCTTCGGCACCACCAGATCCGTCCGTGAGCTGTCCCCACGGCTGGTCGCGGCGCTGCACAACCCCGCCGCGTGAGCCAGGAAGGAGCGTTCCCCGTGCCCGACATCTTCATCAACTACCGCACCGGCGACGAGGAGGGCAGCGCAACCGCGATCGACCAGGAGCTGTCCCGCCGGTTCGGTTCCGACCAGGTCTTCCGCGCCAGCAAGTCGATCGCGCTGGGCGAGGATTACCTCCACCAGCTGCCCGCCGCCGTCCGACGCAGTGAGGTGTTGCTCGCGGTCATCGGATCACGCTGGCTCACCGCGCGCGACCAGCGGGGTCGCAAGTGCCTGGACAACGAGAACGACTGGATCCGCAAGGAGATCCTGGAGGCGTTCGAGCACAGTGTGCGGGTCGTGCCGGTTCTGATCGGGGGCGCTCCGCGGTTGGACCCGTCCGACCTTCCCCCGGAGCTGGCCAAGCTCACCAATTGCCAGTACCACCGGCTGGACCACCGCAGCTCTGAGGCCGATCTCCGTGCGCTGGGGGACAAGCTGGTCAGGCTCGTCCCCTCCCTCGCCGCCCGGGACCGCGCTCGGGAGAGCGCTGAGCCGGATGCCGCCGCCTCGGACTCGGTGCGAATGCGTGCCGGCGACCGCGCCCACCAGCAGATCGGTGCCACCCGCACCGTGGTCAACAACTCCCACGGACCGGTGCACACCGGTAGCGGCGATCAGCTGACCTTCGCCGGCGACGGGGTCAACTACGTGACGGGTGGCGACATCGGAGGGATCCAGCAGAATTTCCGCCCCGCGCGCAAACGCCGGCGCAAGCGCCCGGACGGCAGCTGATGAGCACCGACACGGAGTCGTTCCTGTTCGATCCCCACGGACCGGTGCACACCGGCCCCGGGGATCAGATCAACCGCATCGTCAACCTCGCACTGTCCGCTCAGCGGCCCGGGCGCAGGCCGCGGACGGCCGCCGCCCCCGAGGACCTGGCCTGGTTGGCACCGCGGTTCGACGAACCCGGCAACTTCGGTCGCGCGCGGGACCGGCTGGCCGACAACGGCAACGTCCTGCTGACTGGTGCGCCGGGCAGTGGCCGCCGAACCGCGGCGCTGATGCTGCTGCATTGGCTGCCCAGCGCGCACGTCCCGATTCAGGAGCTGGACGATTCCGATCCGTCCGGCTCATCGGACCGGCCGGTGCTGGACCCCGACACGGTCGACGCCGGGCAGCGCCTGTTGCTGGATCTGTCCCTCAGCGCGGAGCCGAATTACCGCAGGGTGCTGGCCGAGCTGCCGTCATTCCGCACCGTGGTGCACGAGCGTGGCGCGCATCTGGTCGTCGTGCTTGCGGGGAGCCGAAAGCACTATCCGGGTTCGGAATTTAGATCATCCATTGTGGAGATCACTCGGCCGAATGGCCGGCAGGTTTTCCAGTCGTACCTGCGTAGCGATGGCATCCGGTTCACCCCGGAACAGCTGGACGTCGACGAGCTGGCCGCGCAGTTGCCCGAGCCGATGCAGCACATTGCCAATCTGGCCGAGCTGGTGCACCTGGCCAGGGATGCGGAGCCCAGGCAGACGTTTCCGCACTGGTTGCGCGAGGCACTCGCCGCGCTGCTCGAGCGCAGGGACCAGGTCCGCCAGCGGATGATGCGGCTTCGCTCCAGCCAGCAGCGCGCCCTGCTGCTGGCCACCGCGATGTTCAGCGGAGCGCAGGCCGATGCGGTCTTCGACGCGGCCGCAAGGCTGTGCACGACTCTCCGGCAGCCGGAGGACGACCGGCCTCGGTTGGAGCGGGAGGGACTCACGGAGCGCCTCGCCGAGATCGACGCGGGTACCGACGATGCCGGACGCGTCAGCTTCACGTTGCTGGCCTACGACCGAGCCGTGCAGGCCCATTTCTGGACCGACTTCCCCGATCTGCGGGCGAGTTTTCGCGACTGGGTGGCAACCGCGATCGATCAACGGATGCTCACCAGCGAGGACCGGGACGCAGTGGTTATCAGATTCGCCGAGCAGGCACTGCGCACCGACCGGCCCGATGACCTGCGGCTGCTGGCCGAACGCTGGGCGCGGCGCACCGATTCCCGCTGGCAGTCGAGCTCGTTGCCGCAGGCCGCGAGGGTCCTGGTTGATGGACTGAGCCACGAGCGCCACGGCATCTTCTTCCGCCGCCTGCTCTATCACTGGTCACGCGATCCCAGCCTGACGCACGATCTTGCTCTGGTGGTCGTCCGAGTGTGCGCGGACGTTCTCGCGGTGACCCATCCCGACCAGGCCGTGGTCCGCCTGCACCACATCTTCCGGCGCCAATCGGGGATGGCCGGCGCGGTCGCCCTCGATGCCCTGCTCGATCTCGTCGACCGCGACCGTCGTCTCTACCGCCTCCTGCTCGACCGGGTAACGGAAGCCCTGCGGACACAGCAGGACGCGGTCGCCGATCTTGCCATGTTCCTCGAGCTCGTCGCCCCGGCCCGACTCCTTGACTCCACACGGTGGACCCGGCCGCTGATCGAGAATCTGACCGTGCGGAATCGGCTCGTCACCGGCTGGCGAGCCGTACTGAACGGGCTGCCCCTGCCGCGCTGTGCCGGTTACGTGCGCAGCTGGTTGACAGCCTGCGAGGACTCGCCGGACCAGCGCGCTCTCCTGCTCGACGTGCTGGTCACCGCGAGCGACAGCCGACCCGACGTGCTCAGCCGCCTGTACGTCATCGCGCGCGACTGGGGGCATGCGCCTGGCGAGCGCCGAGTGGAGCGGAGCCAGATCGCCACCCACGTGAATCACAAGATTGATTCCGCGCAGGGAATCGACTTCACCGATCTCAACCTGGGGTACCGCACCGAGGAGGCCTCTTCATGACCACCGCAGAGAAGAAGTTGGTGGCCGTTCTCACGTTTGCCGCTGTGCTGGTGCCACTCGTGCTCAGCGCCGCGTTCGATTGGTCGGCATGGTCATGGCTGCTGCTCACGGTCGTGCTACTCGCCGTACCGGGCCTGATGATCCAGAATATCCAGCGACGCGGGCAGCGAGATCGGCTCCGAAATCCGTATGCCGCGCAGCCCGTCGAGGAGGACAAGCCTGCTGCCCAGCAAACACCGATCGTCGACGTCGCGCTGCCCAGTTCCGTAGCCGACTACGATTTCCGATTCTCGGCCACAGCGTATTGGCACGCTGTGGCCGGGTCGACGGTGCGGCACGCGGACCTTGGCTGTCTCGCGACCGACGCGCTTGTCGCGCGGGCACGGGCGATCACTGCGGCGGAGCACCCGAGCCGGGTCGATGCCCTCCAACATCGCCTGGCCGCCATGCTCGGTGCCGTGGCTCTGGACCGGTCCCGTGCCGTGGAGGCATGGGCCGAACAGGTCACGCTCACCTTGCCTGAGCTCGATCTGGAACGGCTGCGCAAGCATTCGGAAGTGCGCAAGGACAAGGAAATCTGGGAACACGAGCGCGATCACGAGCGCAGCAAGCGACAATATCTCGGCGACGACGTGCTGAAGAGCACCGGCAGCGCGGTCGTCTGGTGGTTGACGCGGAAGGATAACGACATTGAGGAGGCCGTGCGCCTCATCGGCGCGCTGGCCCAGCTTTCCGCTGCGGCCAATGACCGGGATGTTCCCGAGCTGTTTCGCCACCTGGTCCCCGTTTCGGCGCTGCCCGGCCAGTCCTCCTTCGATCCGTGGGACGGCGATCAGCGATTTTCGGACGGCAGCTCGGCTAGGAGCGGGCCGGCTGTACTCATGGACGCGCCGCTGGACATTGACGAGGACCAGCGGCCACTATTTGCTCGCCGCTTCGCCCAGCTGGTCGACATGGCCGGAAAGCCCGAGGCGGCCGAGGAGATCCGACGACGTTTCGACACCCCCGTGGTCGACGAACCGGCAGAAACACCCGCTCCTGATCACGAACTGCAAGATCGTCTGGTTCCCGACGGCCAACTGCCACAGGACTCGGGGCGTAGCTCCCCGCTCTCGGAGGAGTCCGGAGGATGACAGGAGCTGTGTATCGGGAGATCGTTACGCATGCATCCAGGGAGCCCGGGGGTGACCCCCCGGGCTCCTCGATTGCGCCATGCGGTTGGCGCAGCGCCCGAACGCATCCAGTGGTTGCGGTGATCAGTACATCCTCCGGATTCGAGCCTATTACTGCGGCAGCATTCTCTCCGTACTTCCTGGCCACTGCATTCTGGCTCCCGCAGCGCAGATGTGGGCTTTGTGTCATGCCCACTCGCCAGACTTCTTGGCTGCCTTGACCATCGTCTTCCAGTGCTTTCTGACGAATTTGACGATGGCGCCCACGTCCCCCAGTTTCTGGATTTCACCTTGGGGTGTCGGGTTGGCATCGATTGATCGCATCGCGTATCTGCGGTTCAAGCGGGTGGTTTCGGTACGGGAGCTGTTCGAGGTGTTCACCCCCTCGGGCGCCTTAGAGAACCAAATAAAATGAGCATGTGACCGTTTTGGTGATTTTTGGGTCTCTGGTGTCTCCTAATTGAATGTGCTTTACTCTCTCTTGTGCCTGTGAAAAAATGGAGCTGTGGACATTTCTGACGAGGCGCGAGCCGAGCTGCGGTCGAAGCTGTATTCCGATGTGTACGATAGCTCGGTGGCGTGGCATGCGCAGATCGTGCTGTTGGATGACGAGGGATATTCGGCGGCCGAGATCGCGCGGAGGGCCAGGACAACGAAGCCGACGGTGTACAAGTAGCTTGATCGCTATGCCGAGCAGGGGATAGTGGGATTGAACAGTCGTACATCGACGGGCCGACCGCGGTCGATTTCTGGTGAGGGAGGCCGACCGGCCGCCGGGAGCCGGGGGACGCTCAACCGGCGGCCGGCCGGGGTCAGGTGGGCCAGTAGCTGACCACGGTGTTGAGCACGTTGAGCGCGTCGCCGGATACCTGCTCGGTGACCAGCAGCTCACCGGGAACCAGCAGGGGGGACTTACGACGGCGGGTAGCGCTGCAGGAGTCGGGTTCCCAGAACCCACCCAGGTAGAGCTCATCGCGCCAGTCCACGGTGTCCCGCATGCCCCACAGTGGCCCATCCGGGCCCGGCGCGAGGCGCTGGAACCGGAAGCCGTGGCGCTTGGCGGCATCGAGCAGGCGCATGCCGGCCAGCACGTCCGGGCTCTCAGCCACGACCAGGACCCGCGGCGGGGCTGGTCGTGTCGGCGTTGATCCCGTGCGGGCCGCTGGCGCTCAACACAGATCCGACCGGCTCGCCATGGTCGCTCTGGAC
>JBOHHD010000119.1:0-7052 GCA_050700515.1 Pseudonocardiaceae bacterium | reverse complement strand
GCGTTGCGCCACCAGCCGCTGACCGCGATGTCGAAGAAGTAGGCTCGATTGGCCGTCAGGCCGCGAAACCACAACTCGACAATTCCACCGTAACTTGCGACATCCAGCCAGCTGATCCAGTCCGCCCAGGGCACCTCGGACCACACGTGCCAAGTTCGGATCAGGTTGACGTGGCCCCGGCCGGAGACATAGGCCCGGCGCATATCGAGCCGGACGTGCCGGCTTGCCGCGAGGGCCTGCTGGGAGATGCTGATCTCGAGCTTCTCCAGCGCGGCCCGCCGATCCCGTTCGGACGATTCCGGTGCAGCCAGCCCGTCGTTTCTGCGGCTGGGAAGTTACTCAGCCGGCGTCGGCTGCGGCAGCGTCACGGAGGCGGTTTTCGGGCTCATGTCGGTGATGTCGTAGCCGAGCTGGTCGTCGGTCCTGCGTGGTGCCGGCACGGTCGGCTCCTTGTCTCGGTGATGGGCGTTCACGTCGTCGAACACCACCAACGCCGACGGTGGTATGAGGAAATCCCGCAACGCCATCCCCAATCTGCACGACGCCGGCCGGGAGCGCTTTCCGATGGATCGGCCTTGTACATGGCCGATAGGCTGCCCACGAATTTCCTACGGATTTCGGATAGGCACACATCTACCTGCTATGGGCTACATAGAACTCATCGAGGGGACTGGATGGGACAGCAATCGAAGGTACTGACCCCGCACGAGAACCTGCACCATTACTGGAGTGCCGTTACGGGCGCTACGAGTCGCCCGTGGGCTGTCTTCGGTCGAGCTGGGCCGGCAGCTGCATTGCGACCCCAGCTATCTGGCCAAGATCGAGCGGGCCGAGCGGCCCATCCCCGCGACCCTGGCGCAGAGCTGCGACCAGGTCCTGCAGAGCCGGGGAACGCTCGTCCGGTTGCACACCCTGACCGAGACCGACCAGGACTTGACGGTGCGAACAGCTGGCCGGCCCTAGGCTCATGTGGCCACCGACGCCGCCCATGTGGCCAATCAGACCGGTAGCCTGGCTTACGAGGCGACCTTGCCGGCGGCGCCGGATACCGGCGAGGAGACCGTCCTCGATGACGATCCGGATTCTCCGTACGGGCCGTGGCTCGACGAGAAGTGGATCGCTCGCGGCGAGGCGCAGAGTCGGATGGTGCTGGGGACTATCACCGCGCCGCATGTGCTCAAGACGCGGCAACAAGTTCCCATGGAGACTCGCCTGCGACGGATCAACCGAGGTGCTGGATTCTGATGTTGTCGTGATGGGCCGCGAGATACTCTGCCACGAGCCGGCGGTGACAATGATCGGGCTTTTCCTCGCTGCAGAGCAGACAGTCCGCGTCGCGCAAATCTTGCGCCCAAACGGTTTCGATTCGTCGCTCCTTCATCAACTGAAGAAAATTCCGTTCGTACTCGTCCCATTCCCCTCCGTGTTTTTTGTAGGAATCCAACATCTGCTGGGTCGGGGCAAGGAGTGAAATATGTGTATATCGGATGGCGCAGATTTTGTCAAGGAAGTATGCAAGATCTTGCTTCTTGGCAAAGCCGGCAAGCTGGGAGACGTTGTTGAGGCGAATATCGACAACGCGTGCGATGTCTGCGGTGCGCAGAGTTTCAAAGAATTGGGATGCTGACTTTTTCGTAAACCCAATTGTATAGAGTCTCATCGCATCACCTTGTCTTCAGTGGCGGTCTTGGGTATTAGATGGGCAATGCGTGCTTCTCGTTGTTCGTAAGCATCCGCCAAGATCTGATCCTCCGTCCGAAACAATTCTAGCTCGTGCAGACCTGTTAGGCGAAGGAGTCGGTATTCTGCCTCACGATGTGTTTCAAGCCGACCATCTGCGTGAATGTGCATCACCCGCGTGCCCTGAGTAACGAGGAGTCTGCTGATGAGAATACCGCGATGACAGTCAAGGGGCTCGCTCTCCGCGCACATAAGAGCCAGCCGTATGCGCTCGCTTCCTGCACGCACACGCCTCATGCCTTCGCGGAATGCTGCTGATTCTGCGATGTGCTGATATTGGATGCGGCCGTGCTCGTCGCGTGCGGAACCATCGGTTCCTCGCCCCCCTAGCTCAGTGCCGAGAAAGACGTATGTGATGCCGTGCTCTGTCAAACTGTTCCGCAGCGTTTCTCGGTTGAACTGCGGTCGCCACTGACTATATGGGGTTGAGCGTACGTCGACGATAGCGGCGATGCGCGTTTCTTTCAAGAGTGCGACGAATGTCTCGATGGAGTGCGTGGAATGCCCTATGCTGTACACGACGGTATCTTGCCTCGTCATGGGAGGACTCCAATGATAGCGGCGACGAGCTTGTAGCAGCGGCTGTCTTCCTTCCATTCACCGAAGCTAATGGTCAAGTATCTTGAACCCAGAGTGTAGACATCGTCTACCTCAGTACGGTACTCGGCTTCGATCAGTGGATCTGTAACCGACAGGCAGTAATTCACACCACTGAAGGAGAATTCTGCCCGAACTTGGCGCTTCGAGGACACCGTAGCGTAAATGCGCAGTCGCAGTTCGTCAACGGCGATCAACTTGAGCGACCCGGCGGTGTTGTCGGCCTCGTCAACCGTCATGTAGTCGTTTTGGCCGTTAGTCGTATGGTGTCCGTTGATCCAAAGGTGCCCTGGATTGTCGGTCAGAAGGTGAAGATTGTCGTGTCCGAACTCTCCTGCCTTGCTCCAGCGCGCGTCCGGGTCAAGCAACCAATTCTCCGGCTGATGCGATTTACTTCTTGGCCCAATAAGGGGAACGTCAATTATGTCCAGTACGCAGGGCTCGCTGCCATCGTTGTATTGCCGTTCACGCCTTGAGACTGCCTCAGATTCTCGAGCACTGACGGGGCGGATCCATTCGCCGGGGTTTCCTGCAAGCAGCTCGCGCCCCGCAATGCATCGGTTACCCTCCCTACGGGAGTTCGCAAGGCATACCAAACGCTTGATCATGATTGTCTCCGACGTCTGGTGGTCTCGCCGCACGAAGGCTCCAGCTTGAGGTGCGCAGCGCCAGTTGGCTCCGGAACTTGGGCCGCGTCCATACTCTCTCTCCCCTTGCCACTGAGCGCCAGGACTCAACCAAGGACGGAGCTGCACGGTTCGAGGATCCCACGCTCGGTGATCAGCTTACCGGGAGCAGGCCGGCTGATTGAAGCGCTTGACCTCACCCAGCTCCACTCGGTAGACCGCGCCCCGAATCACCACGCATCAGCCTCACCATTCGCGTCTTCCCTGGCGAGGCGCTCAGCGTCGGATCGAGCGTGGGAGAGCCAGACTTCGCGATCGAGGAGCCGCAGCGGCACCACTGCCGCGCGTCCGTCCGGATGCGCGACCTTGGCGGGTGAGCCCTTCGTCGAGATGTGGATGAACCCGATGCCAACCAGTGCCTTGCGTACCCCCCGGCCGGTGACGGCCGGAAGCGCGGGGCTCAGGCGGAGAGGTGCAGATCGACCGTGGTGACCACCGGCCGGTTGAAGTGATCGGGTACCGGGCGTCCTCGAACCCCAGTTCCCACGCCTCGGTCACCATCGCCCGTGCCTCTGCCTGTGTATCACCGAAACTGGAGACGTCGACCTCCAGGCACTGGGCGACGAACCGGTCGTCCGCACGGCTGACCACCACGGTCACACTCAGCTGGGCGCTCATACTGCTGATCCCCTCGTTCCTGGCCGGTCAGTCTGCCTCAACTCGACGGCGTGTTCGGACGTGGCTCAGGACAACGCTTGCCCGCTGCCGACAGCACCGCATGGTGGGGCAGTGTGGACGGTCGGCGTGCACGCTGTCGACCCCGGGGTGTCACGACTCGCCCGGTCCGGTTCGGCTGGGGGCCGCCGGAGCGGACCGTATTCCTCCAGCCAAGGGATAGCGCTGCGCTGCGGTATCTGACAGGTGCCCCTTGGCATCGTCATATCGCCGGGTTACGAGCCTCGGCCACCGCGCACGATGAAGGGAATTGACCATGTCGCCATACCCGGGAACAGGGACCACTTCCGAGCAGCTCGCCGAAGCCAACCAGTTCAACGTCGCGGGCCCCATCGTGATCAGCTACTCCACGACCAGTTTCGCCGGGGTGCCTCAGTTCTCCTATAAGGACGCCGAACTCGACCTCAATTTCAGCGGCGATGAGATCACTCGGCAGGACACCCCGCTGGGCGAGATCGTCACGGTCACGCTGGAGAACTTGGTCCCCGTCGATGGCCCCCTGCGTACCTTTAGCCTTCTGGTGCCGACGATCAGGCTGAGCATGGGTGACCAGGTCTCCTTCGACACCCTGGGCATCGAGACGATCGATAGCTCGGCTGGCTTCGCCCCCCCGAGCCCGAGATCGCTGCAGACCTACCGGTCACACCAGCTTCAGGGCGTCGCGGTGCTCGTCAATTTCTGATCGACCACCAGCGCATCAAACTTTGATCAACCAACAGCGCATCAAAATTGCAGGGTGGCAAGCCGGCCCGTATCGCAGACGCCTCAGCACCTGCGATACGGACGCCGCGCGGTAGCCCGGCCGTGCTGAAGTGCCACCGACCGACGGCTATACGGATATCATCGTTCGGGCGGTTAGGATGGTGTTGACCTGGTTACCGGTGATGGCCTTGGGTGCGCCGCTGAGCATCCCTAACTCATGATCACTTCTGTGGTGTCCCGGGAGGGCTGCTCCCGTCTGCGGTGAACGGCGGCCCCGCCGCGATCAGGGCGCGTACTCGCCCGGAGATCCGTGCCGCTCGACGCAGGCGTTCGCGTTCCTGTTGGGGCCATCTCATCGCGGCCCCGTTGTGGCCTATGCACGGGGCCAACCTCGGCACGCTGCTGCGTACCTGTGACGCTGTCGGCGCCTGCCTGGCCGTGCCCCGCTTGCCGTGGGTGCCCGAAGCCCTCGCGCGGGGCAACACGCTGCGACGGCGCACGTGTGTGCACTACACCGGTGACCCCGTGCGCTGGCTGGCGCGGCAACGCGTGTCCGGCACCCGCGTCGTCGGGGTTGAACTGGCTGACGAAGCGATTCGCCTCGCCGACCTGCCCGCCGCCCGCGGACCCACCATTGCCGTGCTCGGGCATGAACAACACGGCATCCCGCCCGACGCCCTGGACCTGCTCGACCAGGTCGTCGAGATCCCGATGGTCGGCCACGGCAGCACGCTCAACGTCGCCGTCGCCGGTTCCCTCATCCTCTACAAGCTCGCCGGACTGCTCTAACCCCATTGGCATCCTCGTGCCGCTCCTCGGCGATGGATGACCAGGACGGCCGAGTCGACCTGGGGTGCTGGGTGGAACGCGTGACGGGGAAGGACTCGCCCGGCCCGCGCTTCCCACCGCCGGCGCAGTTGGCCTGCGGTAACGCGCCACCGCTCGACGTGGCGATGCACCACAGCCCGTTGGAGCACCAGGTCGGCGGCGACGAGCCGGGAACCCGCAACGAGCGGGTGCCAGCCCCACGCTCGTCGTGACCGCCCGAGGCCGGACACGACGCACCATGGTGATGAAGATCGTCATACCCCCACTGTAGGTCGGCAACCCACACCGCAAGAACCGAAATTGCCTGGCGGGTGGCACCCGATTGCGTCCACTGTTGATACGGCTCTATTGAGATGGCTCTGCGCGGCGAACCTGCCGTTCCGGGTTCACCGCGCAGGGCGCATTAGGCTTCGGGAGTGGCCCGGGGGCGGAATCGGCGCCCCCGGACCACGTCCCACGTCAGGCCGGAGTGAGGCTGACCCGGCGGTTGGCCAGGTCAAGCTGCAGGATCCGGACCGAGACGGCCGATCCGACTTGCGGCTCGGCCGACCATTCGGATCGATGCAGCAGGCCCTCGACGCCCTCATCGAGCTTGATGAAGGCCCCGAACGGCATGATGGTGGTGACGGTTCCCTCGATGGCAGTGCGAGCGCACTGCCGGATGAGGAACGCCTGCCATGCTGACTCCGGCGCTTCAGGTTGCGGACTGATTATGTGATTCACCTCCTTCCACCGCATGATTCGCAATGCTGCGGTGGGTGGCGGGCCCCTGGCCCGCCCGGTGATCACAACTCAGCCGGGAACCCGTCTCGCTTGTGGCGCATGGCCGACCCGGCAGTCACCAGCTGACGGTAACAGCCAACGGTCACCGCACTCAACCGTGCGGGTGGAGTCACATCGTCCAGTCGCCGCCAGGCTGCGGCGTTCCTCGAATTCGAGGGGGAGTCCGCTGGCCATGCTGGTCCGGGGTCATCCTCCGGCGAGGAGGGCGTCGAGCTTCTCGTAGCCCTCGATCACGCCGTGCTCCATCCCACTGGCGATCATCGCGTCGCGGCCCTCCACAGTGTCGATGACCGAGAGGCTGCTGACCCGGGTGCGGCCGTCGCCGAGATCCTCGAAGGTCATGATCTCGAGGAAGACGCCGTCCGGCACGCCCCCGTAGGTGAAGGTCTGTACCAGCCGCTGGTTGGGCCGCAGCTCGTGGAAGGAGCCGTAGAAGGAGAATACTTCCTTGTCCGCGCCCCACGCCGAGTAGCGGTAGCTGCCGCCGGTACGCGCGTCCCACGTGTCGATCCGCATGGTGATGTCCTTCGGACCCAGCCACTGGGCGACCAGTTCGGGGTCGGTCCAGGCCCGGTACACCCGGTCGGGAGGTGCGCTGAAGTCGCGGATGATGCGGATGGTGGGCAGGTTGGGATCGGCCTCGATGCGGGTCTCGTTCGTCTCGGTCGTGGTCATGATGCTGCTCCTTGCTGGTTGGGTGTTTCCTGGTCGTCATCGATGGCCGCCAGCACGGCGTCGAGGCGGCGGAACCGCTCCTCGGCCTGCCGGCGGTACCGTTCGATCCACTTGGTCATCAGGTCGAACACCTCCGCTTCGAGGTGGCAGGGCCGGCGCTGGGCGTCCCGGCTGCGGCTCACCAGCCCGGCGTCCTCCAGCACCTTGAGGAGCTTGGAAACGGCCTGGACCGAGACGTCGTAGGGCTCGGCCAGCTGGCCGACCGTCGCGTCCCCGACCGACAGCCGGGCCACGATGTCGCGCCGGGTGGGATCCGCAAGGGCCGCGAACACCCGGGAGAGCGGATCGACGGTCACCGCACTCCTC
>JBOHHD010000118.1:0-10825 GCA_050700515.1 Pseudonocardiaceae bacterium | reverse complement strand
CGAGGGCGTGGTCCGCGAGCCCTCCGAGTTCGCGATCACCGTGGGCTCCCCGCCCTCCAGGACGGCCACGACGGAGTTGGTGGTCCCTAGGTCGATGCCGACCGCACGAGCCATGTGAGCAACCCTTCCAAACTTGACTGATCCCGACTCAACTCTGCTGACGACTGTACGTCATGTCGACGCACCGCCTTGAGCGACCTCCGCTCAACTTCCTGCTGGGCCTAACGAAGACAGGGACGCGGATGTTCCTCGCCTCGGCTTCCGGACGGTGCCAAGTCATGGCACAGAGCCTGCATGATCGTTCGGCGCGCTGCGTTGAAGGCCGGCGCGCCGGGGGTTGGGCACTGCCTGCTGCATGTGACCGGGGGTTACCTGGCACAACAGGCAGTCACGGCAGGACCACTCGATCACCTCCGGGATACTGGCCGCCAATGTGTTCGCCCTGCTCGCCATCGGCCTGTCCTGAGTCAATGTCCGATGGGTAAAAGTACGGTCGGCCATCACGGCGTTCCGGTGATCATCAAAGAACGATGATCCGCAGCCAGAAGTCCTGAGACGGGAGCACATGTCACCCCATGACTTCACGGCAGCTGCACGAGAAAAGGGGCTGCAACGCTTCACCGACATCCGCCTGGCGGCGGGAGAGACGTACGGCAAATATTCTTCTTCACCAAGGTACAGCAGTCAGACGGCGCTCCTGAGCACCCCTCAGTGGGTGGAGCACTCAACCTCACCAGCCAACGGCATAAACCGACACCACGCGCGGCCCGAGCTTCTCTGCTAGGTGACAATGGCCGCACCCGAGCGGCGGTGCACCTCGGTCATGAGGACGCCGCGTACTCATCGATACCGACAGCATCACGGCCGTCTGATCGAGCCCCATCCGATCAGCAACTCGTCCCTGATACCCCACGGCCCGCACGATCAGAGAATGCTGTCGATGGGCCGTCCCGACCCGATCCGGCCGAGGTGCTGATACACCGGTGGGTGCCGTGACCAGATTGCCACCGGTAAGCTCACTTCCGGCCCGAGAGAGGCGGATGCCGGGATGGTAGACGACCATCAGCTCGATTTTTTCGTTAGTTACACCAAGGTGGACCAGGCGTGGGCCGAGTGGATCTCACTGGTGCTCGAGGAGGCGGGCTACCGGGTAGTCGTCCAAGCCTGGGACTTCGGTGCCGGCAACTTCATGGAGCGTATGGAACACGCTGTCCAGAATGCGCGCAGGTTACTACCCGTCCTGTCGGAGGCCTACCTCAGGAGCCGATACGGGCTGATCGAGTGGACCGCCTTCGCGAGAGACCTCAGTACCATCATTCCAGTACAGATTGAGGACATCGATACACGCTCGATCCTAAGCGGCAACGTCCGGGTGAACCTGCGCGGCCTGACTGAGCGCGACGCGACGGAGCGCCTGCGCTCCAGGATCGGGGAGCTCGTCGGTAAGCCGCAGTGCGCTGCCCGGAGCCGTCGGGAGGCCCGATTCCCCGGCATCGTCGCACAGATCGTGCCGGACGCGGAGGACCACGCAGCTGGTGCGCCCTGGTCTCCGCGCCGAATCACGCCCGAACCCGGCCGCGTACAGCTGGTGATCCTGGGCTCCGGTGAGGCCAGCTGCGAGGCGGCTGCCGAGCTCCCAGCCTTATTCGACGTCCCAGCGGAGCGAACGCTCGATCTCTACGACTCGAAGCTCACCGCAGCCGAGCAGATGACCAAGGTTACAGCGGTTCTTGGCGAGCTGGACCAGGACGCCGTCTCCGATGTCATCGTGGTCTTCGCCGGCCGGGGAGAGAGACCCGACGACCTCGGTATCCGCCTGCACGTGCGGGTCACCGATTCAGCTCGCGCCGCAACCTCGATCGGACTCGGTGATCTGCTGGGGCTGCTGGAACAGCAGATCGGTGTACGGCGAGCACATCTCCTGGTGGACGCCACCGACGACAACGACACCGATGTGGGGCCCACTGCTCCCTGGGCGGTTCCCGTGCTGAACCTACGGAGCTTTCGCGAGGACACCACACCCGCCACCGGGCTCCCGGGGCTGTGTGTCGCCCTCACCCGCTCAGCTGGCGCCCCAGTGGACAAGGTGGAGCATTGGGCGTCGCTGTCCCTTGGCGACATCGCCGTGCTCAGTGGCGGCACGCTCCTCGTACCCCCGCAGTGCAGGGGCGCGGAGATCGGCCTCGCCCCGAACCCGCTCGCCTGGCCACGGCAACCGTCAGCGACCGGGAGCAGTTGGTGCTTTGTCCTCTCGGCCACTGACGCGCGGCGGGAGGGCGACACAATCGCCCGGGCTCTGGGGCAGCTACAGAAGTACCGGCGGGGCTCGCTCGAGAAAGCCATGCGTGCCATCGACCCCGGTATCGAACTCGACGAGGTTGCCACACGCTGCCGAGCCGAGGAGGTGTTCTCCTCGCCCGCCGCATTCGCCCGGGCTGCCGAGCAGGTGTGTCGCGCCGAGATTGCAGTGTTCGACGTGACCAACTTCGAGCCCGCCGTCATGGTCCTGCTGGGCATTCGCGCGGTGATCCGCCGCGGTGTGACGCTCTGCGTGCACGGGCCACACGCGGAACCATGGCAGCGGGTCGAGCCGCCGTTCCACCTGCGCGAGGTCAGCCTGCTCGCACAGCCGAGCTTCGGGACCATCGGCAACCGCCTCATGGCCGGGATCAAGCAGCTCGGCCAAGCCGGAAGTGCCTATTCCGACCTGCCGTCATTCGACCTCATTCGGGCCGTCCCCCCTGCGGGGGACCGGCGTGGGCCTCGCTCGTTCGACAGCGGCTCGGACCCGTCCATTCTCGCGCTCGTGCCCTTCGATGCCGTCTATACGGCACGGCACTGGTCGCAGCTCGAGCAGAATCTTCCCGCCGCGGCAGTCGCGCTGATGCCCGACCGTCCCGAGGATGAGCACCCGCCTCGCTTGCTCCGGACGCTTGATCTCGACTCTCCGCGGGTGATCTCCGCTCAGCTCTTTGAGGCGATTCGGCTCACCGACTTCTGTCTTGTGGACCTCACCGGAGTCCGGCCCAACGTCATGTTCGAGCTTGGAGTCCGCCTCGCGGCCAATGCGCTCCACCCGGTCGTAGTGCACGACGCTGCCTTCACAGCTGACGGAGACGCTCACTGGAGCGCCGACGTCGCCGCACAACGCGAGCAGCTCTGCCAGCTGTTAGCTGCTATCCCGTACACCCCCTACGTGGACGACGACATCGACCCGTATCGGCAAATGGTTGCCCGCCACCTTGAACTGCGTCACCTCGCCACCAGGACGAATCATCCACGCGCGCAGACGGTACTTGGAGGCTTCCCACCCAGCGGCCTCTACAGGCTTGCCTGGCGGCACGCGGTGCCGCGCGACGAGTCGACCGCGATGCCGGTGGACGAGCGCCTCATCACCATGGCGGGCGCCATGCTCGTGGACCCCTCCGATGGTGCCCGACGCCTGATCTACCCGAAGAGACACCGGCTGTCAGCCATCGCCGAGCACAGTGGGCGTGAACACTTGGTGGCCGCCTGGCTGTACCTGCACCACCGGCGCCAGGCGTACCGCAGCGACGACGCAAATCTCGTCGCGGCCTACGGCGACCTGACCGATCGGCTGATCGCGCAGTTGGAGAGTACCGGGGACGATGACGATGCCGCGTTCGTCGAGCAAATCGACTCGTGGCGGACTGCTGAGGATAAATCGACGTATTCGGGATGGAGGCGAGAGCTGACGTGGTCGATTCGAGGCACGCGAAGGCGGACCGCCTCTCCGCTCAGGCCCAGCGGCACTCCACGCGCGGGAATCACGAGGGCGCGGTGCGTCTGCAGTTCGAAGCGGTTACCCTCTGCCGCGAGGTATACGACGAACGGACGCGGGAGTTCGAGCAGACCACGGAGATTGATGGCCACGAATGCCACGAAGCCGCACACAAGCTCGCCGACCACTACGGTCGACTAGGAGGCATTCACAGGCGCGCCGGACAACTCGAGTTTGCCCTGAGCAACTATGCCTACGGCGCAGAGCTCGAATGGAACTGGCACTTGGAAGACTCGTACAATCGGACAAATAAAATTGTCCTCACCCTATTCGTCGACCCCCGACGACTTCCCGCGATCGTGGACGAGATCGGACAGGCCGCCGACCTCATTCGGGGTCAGGTCGAGCGCACCCGCCGAGACCAGTGGTGGGCCTGGGCCGACTTGGGCCTGCTCAGCATGCTCGACGGGCGCCCATGCGACGCGTTGTGGGCTTATGACCACTTTGCCGAGTCCGGTGCACGGCGTACCGACTACGAGTCAACCCTGACCGTTATGCGAGAACTCCAGACCCATCTCTCCGGGGTCCACCCAGAGCGGGCTGCCGCATTCACCGAGGCGATCGAGCACCTGGAAGCCACTCGCCCAATTTGAGTGAAAAGACGCGGTGTCGAGGACCTTGCTGAGCCGCACTGTAGTCAACAGGATCATCCAAGGAGCTCCCGGCCGGGGACAATCAGTACGGGTGTTCGCCCCCTGTCCTGACTGTTTCTTGTTGCCACTGTGGCAGTTCGTCCCAGTCAGCCACATAGGATGGCTCCGGGTCGGGAAGTGCTTGAAAATTTGGCCTATCCAACAGAGGGCGACAAAACTCCCCTTCTGCGTCCGACTCAGCTTGGTCGCTTGACCATCAGTGGCCTCGATGAACGCATTTACCTACCCATATACAGTGGCGGCGCTCTCCTGATCCCACGTCGGGCACTGCTTCCAGGGTGCAATATATCCAGGCTTGGGATCACCCGGGTAGTACTTCTTGACACCGGCAATCCACGCCTGGCGAAAGATTCGCCCATGCTCGATCGGCAACGCACTTCTCCTTACACCGAATGTGTCAGCGATCCTGTCCAGTTCCGCGTCCGAGACGCCCTTGGATCGGGCGCTGCGTCCCGGTCTCCAGCCGGGACACCTTCAGTTTTGAACCCATCCGGTGCGGCGGGCGAGTTTCGCGCCCAAGGGCATCGCGGCTTCTCGCAGCGCCCGCAGTGCCGCCGTGAGGCGGGCCCGCCGTGGGTTTAGCTTGGTCACTCCGCCGCGGGTACGCATCGGGCCAGTTCGGGCCGCTCAGCGACGTAGGCTGCCCAGGGCTGGGCGAGGTGCAGCGCGGCGTCGCGCCACCGGCATGCTTCCCGTACCGCGTCTGGATCGGTGGTGTGGTCGATGCCGATCCAGGTGCCGTCGGTGTCGTAACGCATGTCGAACAGTTCGGTGTCGTCGAACAACCAGAAGTCATCACCTGGCGGCGGCAGGTTCGAGGGCCATGCCTACCCCGCGGTCAGCGGGATGAGCCGCACATCCTCACCGGCGGCGACGCTGTACGCGTAGCTCCACGCCACCTCGAAACGTATGTAGTCGGTGCACGGTTCGGTGACCACATGGACCCGTTGCATGATTCGCCGGTCGCGGGTGGCGGCACGGACCAGGGTCATCCACTCCTGTTTGCCGGAGTGTGGCCGCGGGGTGGCTCCGGCGAGAAATGTCCTGATCGAGTCGTCCTCGCCGGAACCGCCGTAGCGTTGCAGCGTTTCCAACCGGAAGCAGAACCGCGGAAACTGGCCGAACCACGCCGAGAACTCCGGAGCGCCCAGGGCCAGCATGCTACCCGCGGGCCCGAAGACGATCCGCAGCGTCGAGGATCACCTGAGAGTCGATGCACATGATCCGCTCTCCCAGGCGCAGGTTCACTGCCGCGTCGTAGGCAGCGGGTGAAGCTTCGTCAGCTTGGACGTACACCTTGCCTCACCCTATAGCTCCCAGCGCATCGACTCGCGGTCCACGGTCGGGTGGTGCGCGCGTGCCCCGCTGGTACGTGGCGTCTCTGGCCGACGGCGACACGCACCTCGCCGAGCCCCCTCACGATCCGCCCCTGGTGGGCAGAATCCGACGATAATAAGCAGACCGCCGTACGCTATCCTTAGGTAGCAATTTGTGGTTGCGCTATTTCAGGGAAAGGTGGGCGCACCGCGTGATTATTGCCTTTTCGATTACGCCGCTCGGCATTGGTGAGGAAGTCGGACGTGCGGTAGCGGAAGCTGTCCGGGTGGTTCGGGCAAGCGGACTTCCAAACGAAACTGACGCGATGTTCACAACTATGGAAGGTGAATGGGATGAGGTCATGAGTGTGGTGAAACTGGCTTTAGACGCAGTGCTTGAGGTCGCTCCGCGAGCAAGTATGGTACTGAAGGCAGATATACGGCCTGGCGTGACCGATGCCATGAACTCGAAGGTTAAAGCGCTTGAAGAGTACCTCGAGAACACTGAAGAGCAACCTCAAGAAGTATGATGAAATACGACTACTTAGGTCAGTTTGTTGTCGGGAATCGGCAGGAGACGGAGCGCAGAGCTTGCCGATAACTCTGGGCAGCCGCCTCGGTCCTTTGGTCACCTGGAACAGCGGTAAGCACACGCCGGGCGGCACGGATAAAGAGGTCGGTGCGGTGTTCCTGCGGCAATTCGAACAGTGATCGCTCAGCGAGCTGGCAGCCGGTGTTCACTTGGCGGTCGCGGACAAGGCTGATAGCCCGGTCGAAGAGGATGAGCGCCGGATCGCCAACCACATCGTCAGGGTATAGAGACAAGGCTTCTTCGTGAATGGTCCAGGCTTCATCACTGCGACCCAAGTAGCTGAGCACTTTGCCTTCATAGAAGCGCCAGCGTCGCTCCGAAAATCCGAATACCGACTCTTCTTGAAAGCATGAATCAAGGCTAGAAACACGGTCGCGCGCAATTGATAACGCAGCTTCGCTGTCCTCGACCGCCGCAAGCTGGGCGTGTCCGAGTGGTTCAGATGTGGGCGCGAGCGCGCTCGCGAAACTACCCGTATTGGTACCCATGGACTGTGCTTGGCGAGCTATCTTAACGGCGTCGCGGGGGTCGCCGTAGTAGAGCGGCAAAAGCGCGCCAAGCGTGCGCACCTCGGCTCGTAGTTCGATATCGGATGTCTGGTCTGCGGCGAAGCAGCTTGTTGCGTGCCAGGACCGGGATTGCCGGACTTCACCCAGGACAGTGAGTTCATCGGCGAGCAGAGCCGAAAGTCGCGCAGCGACTCTGTAGAGACTCCCTTGCAAGGATGGGCGCGGACGTCCGGAGATGAGGTCATGCACTTCAGTGAGATCAAGGATCAGCCGGCATAGCATTTCGACCGGCGGTGTAAATACGCACTGTCGGGCGCTATCATGGGATCTTGCGTCAAGGCTTTCTACCTGGTCAATCGTGACAGGGCCGGTGCCAGCCAGGGTACGGTCAAACTGGCGCCGTACGCCTTCAATGCGTGCCATGAGGGTGCCTGACGACTCCGCGGCCGCCCGAGCAAGGTAACCATGGAGTAGCTCGTGGAAGTCGGTGTCTACTCTTTGGTCGCGATCGAGATGCTGTAAAGGGACTGCGGTAGCCTCTGCTGCCTGGTCGCGCCGGCTATGCAGAGGGGTAACGGCTCGCTCGGCCTGCACAGGTGAGGGGGTATTCGGGGCCAGACCAAGGAGGATGCGGGCATGGCCGGGCATGTCCAGGCCGTCGGCAATGCGTTCGAACACCTCAAGGTCAGTGATCTTTCGGGGTCCGGTAATGAGGGCGCTGACGGTGGGCTGGGTCAGGTCGACGGCCATGCCGATGCGGAACTGACTCACACCGAGGTACTGGCGGATGAGGGCGAAGAGGCGACCGATGTCGCGTCGGCGCAGTACCTCGGTGACGTCGTCACGGTACCAAAAATCGGCCGGAATGCGCAGCGGCTCGAACGCTGATCCGTGCATCAGGGCCTCTCTCCGGAGTTGCAGCGTGCTGGTCAGGTGATTGTCGTCATCTTTATACCAGGAGCTGATTTAGCTGTTCGGCCTACCGCGTACTCTGGCGAGCATCACTGCTTCGGCGTATGCCTCGGTGGTCTCGTCGTTGCGGTCGATTCCTAGGGCACCGAGAACGCGCCGGGTAGTCTCCAGTTCAGGAGACCGCAAGCCGACTCTGACTGACTCCTCCATAACGTTGAGCCAGCCGGAAACGGGCACCCGATATCTCGGCGGCGCAGAACTGCCCATAGCTCGCCTCGCTGCCACACCCAACTCGGGATCGACACCGGTTCGTAGCTATCCCCTTAAAGAAATGCCGAGCTCATATCCCCTCAAGAGATACCCAGCGTGGGATGGGATCGCGGTGGAGGCTCGACCAGACTCAGCAGCATGATCGCGCTGATGCAGCGCCAGACAGAGAGAGGCCCCGGCGGTGGCAGCCGTCGGGGCCGATGCATACCCCACCGATCACGAAAGGGCTGTGCCATGCCCACGGTCGACCAGATCCGGCACGGGACCACGTCCCGGTCGACTCCGATGACCTGCTCGGTTGACGGCCGGGAGCACCTCGTCAGCGATCAGGCCACCCAGACCGGACTGGCGGCCGGTCAGGGGCGGTACCGCACTGTATGCGGACACGTAGCGATCGCGGCGGCCCTGGTGGTCCCACCCGGGCCGACCTGCTTGGACTGCGAGACAGCCCTGCACCGCCGCACCACCGCCGGTGCGACATCACACCGCCGCCGCGGATTGGTGGCGCGACTGCTACGCCGACCCTTCCCACGCGCTCATTCGCGGTCCAGGACCGCGGGGAGTCACCGGGCAAGGCACGCATGACGCGCTGGTACGTGGCCACCCTTGCCGATGGCGACACTCACCTCGCCGAGCCCACGGCACCCGGCCACCTGGTGGTCGCGCGGTGCGACGGCAGGCAATTCCTCCCCCTCACCGCGCTGCCCGGGACCCCACCCGACCAGGCCCAGATCTGCCCAGCCTGCCGGACGGACCAGACAGAGCGGGGGACTCGATGAGTGACCCGCAGCGGATCGAACTGGATTAGCGGCCGGCCTCAGCGCGGGCGGACCGAGACGTCGCCGCTGGAGGTGCTCAGCTCCAGGGTGTACCGGGCGTTCGGGTCGTCGACGACCTCGATCCGCTCCTCGTCGCCGCCGGGAGAGTCGACGCGGTAATTGCCGGGCGGCACGGTGAGTGCCACGTCACCGCTGGAGGTTTCGGCATGCACGTCCTGCTGGCCGGTGAGGTCGAGAGTGACGTCGCCGGAGCTGGTGGTGGCATCCACCGGCCCGGCCAGCCCACGGCCGGTGATCGACCCGGACGAGCTGTGCGCCGTACTCGGCCCACCGATCCGGGCCAGCGTGACCGAGCCAGAGCTGGTCGTCGCCGCGACCGCACCGGTCACGTTGCTGAGGTCGATCGACCCGGAGCTCACCTCGACGTCGACCGTCTCGGCGCCGTCCACGGTCACCGAACCCGATTCGGTCTTCCCCTCCACCCGGATGCCCGGCGGCACCACCAGCTCGTAGTCCACCGTGCAGCGCCAGCCACAGTCCCCGAGCACCACGGTGTCGCCGTCACTGCGCCAGCCCTGGTCGGGCTCGCCCCACCAGGAGTGTGCCCGGGCGAACAGACTGATCCGCTCGACCGCGCCCCGACGAACCGTGACGTCCCCGGAGCTCAGATCCAGCCGCACCACGGCGGCGTCGATCTCGTCACGATCCTCCTGGCTCGTCCAGACCCCCGGCGTCCAGCCGGTAACCAACAGGACAGCCACCCCGATCAGGGCCACCCCGGTCACCGCGCCGACCCATCGCATCGCGTGCACCTCCGCTCACCCCCCGCTATCCGGTGACCCTACGACCAGCGCGACGCCTCCGGGTCCGGATCACCCCTGATCCCGACCCTGAGAATCACCCGGAAGCACGAGGTGGGCACGATCACGCGAAACACGGTGGCTACTAGCTGGTAACTAGCCGTAGCCTGCGGCAGGGACCCCTCACCGGTTCTGTCTAGGCTGCAGGAGCAACCACTGCGGTACCGGTAAACAACGGCACCGAGAAAACTGTGGCACCGAGGAGATGGATGCCGTGATGACAGCGCGCCTGGTGATCGGCTTGGGTCTCACCCTCCTGACCCTTGTCTTCGCGATCCGAAGAGTGCGGTGGCTCTCCAGCCTGATCCGCTCCGGACAGCCCGCCTCCGGCCGAACCGAGCACCTGGGCGAGCGGCTGCGGGCCCAGGTGGTCGAGGTGCTCGGACAGCGACGGCTGCTGAAGTGGACGGTGCCGGGTCTGGCGCACTTCTTCACCTTCTGGGGCTTCGTCATCCTGATCACCGTCTACCTCGAGGCATACGGTGCGCTGTTCGACGAGAACTTCGCCATCCCGCTGATCGGTCACTCGCCGGTGCTGGGCTTCCTGCAGGACTTCATCGCGCTGGCGGTACTCGCCTCGATCATCAGTTTCGCGATCATCCGGCTGCGCCAGGCCCCGGAGCGCAGGCAGCGCGCGTCGCGCTTCTACGGATCGCACACCGGGGGCGCCTGGCTCATCCTGTTCATGATCTTCAACGTGGTCTGGACGATGCTGCTGTTCCGCGGGACCGCGGTGAACACCGGCACATTCCCCTATGAATCGGGCGCGTTCGCCTCCGAGGCGGCGGGTGCCCTGCTCGCGCCACTGGGCGCGGGGGCCAACGAGGTGCTGGAGACGGTCGGGCTGCTGCTGCACATCGGGGTCATGCTGGCGTTCCTGATGCTCGTGCTGCATTCCAAGCACCTGCACATCTTCGTGGCGCCGGTCAACGTCGCGGCCAAGCGGGTGCCCGATGGGCTCGGCCCGCTGCTGCCCATGGAGTCGGGCGGCAAGAAAATCGACTTCGAGGATCCGGGGGAGGACGACATCTTCGGTCGGGGCAAGATCGAGGACTTCACCTGGAAGGGCATGCTGGACTTCACCACCTGCACCGAGTGCGGCCGTTGCCAGAGCCAGTGCCCGGCCTGGAAC
>JBOHHD010000117.1:0-2383 GCA_050700515.1 Pseudonocardiaceae bacterium | reverse complement strand
CTCACCACCTGATAGCGAGTGGCGTCAGGCGGCAAGGGTGGTGCGGAGGCGGGCGCGGAAGTCGGCCACTTCGGGGAGGTTGGCGTGGGGCTCGGCGAGGCGGTTCAGGTCACGGAGGCCCACGATGACGCGCCCGGAGCGGAGGGGGCCCGCCCAGTCCAGGGCCTGGGTGCCGAGGGCGACGGCTTCAAGAGGGTCGCCAGTGGCCATGATCAGTCGGGCGCGCTGGAGTTGGCTACGGGTGCGGGGGCGGCCTTCGGGCAACGTGACAAGGGCGGCACTCAGCCGGTTGTGGGTTTCGGTGATGTAGTGGCCGTGCATGCCCAGCTCCCGCAACACGCTCCCACTGAGACCAAGGTGGAGGGACTCGGTATACGAAGCCATCCACGGTGGGTCCTCGGCCGGGTGGACGTGGCTGAACGCCTCGTCGGCGGCGCCGACCGCACGCACGGCATCCTGCATCTCGCCGAGCCTGGCCAGGTCACGGCCACGGCCGTTGTGCAGCATGGCGCGTTCGGTGGCGGTCAGTCGGGTGGCCCGGACCAGGGCGGATTCGGTGTAAGCCAGTCCGGTGTCCGGGTCGCCGCACCAGGAGACCAGCTCAGCCATCGAGCACAGCACCTGGGCGCGTAAATGCCAGTCCCCGGCGTCCTCGGCGCAGGCCAGGGCGAACTGATAGGCCCGCTGGGCGTCGTCGTAGGCGAAGTCGTCATAGGCCATATACCCCGCCGTTTCGGCGAACGAGCCCACCGCGGTCAGCAGCTCGCCGCGCAGTGACTCCGGGCAGGAGGCGTTGAGCAGCTCACCGCAGTAACGCAGTTGCGCGGTCACCGCCTCGCGCATCAGTCCGCCGCCGTAGCGGGCGTCCAGATCCCTGAACTCCTCGGCGCTGGTGCGCACGCCGGCGATGTGGTGCATGCTCACCACGGACGGCACTGGGGGGGATTGGACAGGTACGAGCAACTCCAGCAGCGCCACCGAGCCGGTCAAGGCTCCGGCGCTGGCGCCCAGGCCGGCGCGGATGAAGTGTTGGCGGTCCACGCCTCTCACCATAGTGCGACCGCGCCGGGGACGCCGTAAACCCAGCTCGGCGTCAGTCTTGGCGCCGAGTACTGCCCGCAGCGCTGCTCGCCGGTTCGGGTCCTGGGGCCAGCGGATCCGGCCCTGCTCAAGTTTGCCGATGTAGTTACTGTCTAGCTCGGCCCGCTGGCTGCCGGTGTGCTCGAACAGCCAGGCGTTGATCAGATCGGCCAGCTCCTCCCGCGAGAGGTGATCCCCACTGGCATGTGGAGACTCGATACCCTCCCGCGCCCCCCGCAGCAAATCATTCGGCTCGGCCACAACTCATCCCCTCAGCCTCGGCATGATCGACCCAGATCATCGACCCCTAATGATCGGCGCAGCCTGCCACGGATCGTCACCACGCGGCCACCTATTCGGCCGAACCGCCCGCAATCCTCCCGCTGTCCTCCCCTTGACAACACAGTCGCCCACCATGGAGCTGACGGGGGAATCGCTCGGTCGACGGCCTGTAACCTCTCTGAACCGGAGTGAGGCCGGATATCGCCGGTGGTGTCAGGCAGGTGTGCCCGCTGGGATTGGCCGCGTGTTCCAGCCTCGGACGGTAAACGTCAGGCCATTGCGGTAAGCGTGGATGCCGGTGGCGGGGTAGTCGATGAGCTGGTCTGGTAACGCGGCGAGCGGGAACCAGCAGACGGCTGAGCACTTGTCGGGTTCGCGATTGGTGGGTTCCCCGATCCAGCGCCGGGCTTCGAAGAACAGACCGAGGCGTGGTTCTGGGCCAGAGCCGTTGACGTGAGTGGTGTGCACGTGGTGAAGCTCAGCGGGCTCGATGAGGACGCCGACTTCTTCTTCGGCTTCGCGAGCGGCGGCGTCGATGGCTGACTCACCGGCGTCGAGTTTCCCCGAGGGGAGGTGCCACAGCCCGTCGAAGGCGGAGTTGGTGTCGCGCCGCTGGGTGAGCAGGATATTGCCCTCGCCGACGAGGAGGACGTGGACGTCGATCAGATGACGGTCGGCCATCAACGAGCTCTTTTCAGGTCACAGGCTTACAGCGCGGGTTGGTGCGGGTCCGGATCAGGGTGTCGGTCTTGATCCGGACCCGCCGCACCCTACGCCGTCGCGGTATCGGTTTCCGGGATGCCCACGAGTTGGGCGATTCGTCCTGCGATCATGGCTGTGACCTGGGTGATGGGGGTACTGGTGGTGTCGATCACGAGTATCGGGTATCCGCGGTCGGCAAGCCGCGCGGTGGCGTCGCGGTAGAAGTTGGCTTCGGTGCGGCTGGTGGCGATGCCTGTCTCGAAGCGGCTGTGCGCCCCGCGTCGCGTGATTCGCCGGGCAGTGATCGCGGGGTCTGCGG
>JBOHHD010000116.1:0-5143 GCA_050700515.1 Pseudonocardiaceae bacterium | reverse complement strand
GGGTGTACGTCCGGCCCTGGCCGTCCTGTCCGCCGAAGCCGCCGGCGGGTCGGCCGGCTGCGCCACCGCCGGCGCTGTCGCCGTCGAACTGGTGCACGCGTTCTCACTCGTTCACGACGACATCATGGACGGTGACGAGGAGCGCCGTCATCGGATGGCCCTGTGGAAGGCCTATGGCATCGGGCCTGCGGTGCTCACCGGAGACGCGCTCTTCGCACTGGCCGTGGAGACCGTCGTGAGTGTGCAGGCAGAGCACGCCCCGGCAGCCATGAGCTACCTCTCCGCCGTGCTCAGCGACCTGATGTGCGGCCAGGCGGAGGACCTCGACTTCGAGGCCCGCCCCTGGACCGGTAGCGAAGCGGTAGGTATCGATGAGTACCGAGCGATGGCCGACCACAAGACCGGCTCGCTGCTCAGCTGTGCGTCCGCCCTCGGAGCGGTCCTCGCCGGTGCTCCGCCTCCCGTCGTCCATGCTCTGGCACTCGCCGGTCGCCACCTGGGCCGGGTTTTCCAGGCAGTGGACGACCTGCTCGGGATCTGGGGGGACCCGTTGGTCACGGGCAAACCAGTTTTCAATGACCTACGGCGAGGAAAGAAAACTCTTCCCGTGCTCGCCGCGATAGGCAGCAATACTCTCCCCGGCCGGCACCTCGGCGAGCTGCTGAACTCCCGGCTCGAAACCGATGAACACATGTTGCAACAGGCGGCCGGCCTGGTCGAGGAGGCAGGTGGGCGCGAGCTTGCCCGCCAGGAGTCCGAGCGGAATCTCACCTGCGCCCTCCAGATCCTCGCCGATGCGCCGATCACCGATCCGGCGGCTGCGGAATTGGCCATCGTGGCCCGATTTCTCGAAGAACGTCCCCGCTGACCACTCGCTGCAGTCGAGGAGCCATTCTATGAACTCTCCCGCCTTTGAACCCGGTACCCAGTTTTATCTTCCCGAACTCGCGCGCCACATCCCGGTGAGATGTCATCCGCAGGTTGACGACATCATAGCCAAATCCAACAAGTGGGTACGCTCTCATTTCGGCTTCGCCATCCCTGACCGAGCGGCCATGGATGCCTTTTGTGCCGACGGGTACGCGCTGTGGACGTCCCTGCTCTTCCCGACACTAGCCGATGACCGAACCGTCGACATCGCTGACTGGACCCAGTACTTCTTCCTTTTCGACAATGTCTGCAGCGGTGCTGGGCACTTGGCCCGGCGGGCGGACGGCGCTCGGGAGCTCTTCTCCGCGATCACGGCTGTGATGGAGGGCCGCAAGATACCGACGGACTACATCTATGTGGCCCCTTTCGAGGAACTCTGGTCACGGATCGCCGTACGGATGCCACCGCGACAGCGAGATCGCTTCGCCGCATCGGTCGCCTGCTTCGTCGACGGCTGCTTCTCCGAAGTGCGGTCCCGCGCCGAGGGACGAGTGCTCGACTACGAAACCTACATGGCCACTCGCCGGAACAGTGCCGGCGGAAAAATGTACTTCGTGCTGGTCGAGTACGGGTTGAACGTCGATCTTACCGACGATCTGCCCGGTCCCCTGCCGGGCGCCGGCGCGTTGGGTGAGCTTATCGGAACAACCCTGGACTACTTGATTCTGACCAATGACCTGTTCTCGTTCCGAGAAGAATGCGCGAAGAATGACTATGTCAATTCCGTTCCAGCTCTCATCGTTCAGGACGGCTTGGATCTGCAGGGTGCCATCGACAAAGTGTGTGAGGTCGCCGATGACTATGAGCGTAAGTTTCTTGCCCAGCGTACGGCGATTCTCGAATCACCACTCGGCTGCCGCTCGGACGTGCAAGCATACGTTGATGGACTCGGCTGGATGATGTCGGGCAACCTGCACTGGTCTTACCTGACACCTCGCTACCACGGGGCTGGCCACGTATGGAACGGCGCCACGTCTGGGCGGGTCACCCTGCACCCGGATCGGACGGTATTCGAGCCGGCTCATCGCTGAGAGAGGTTCCGCTGGTCCAGTTCTGTCCGCACTCTGTGGTGCTGGAGACCCTGTGGTGCTGGAGACCCTGTGGTGCTCGGGCAAGTCACGACTTGCCCTCCACGAGTCGGCGCGGGCCTGGGCCGTGCTCGCCGAGCTTGTCGTAGGGGTTGGCCAGCACACAGCGGTCGATCGACATGCAGCCGCAGCCGACGCAGTCGGTGAAGTCGTCGCGCAGCTGCTCCAGCAGGCGGATCCGCTCGTTCAGGTCGTCGCGCCAGCGTTGGGACATCCGCTGCCAGTCCTGGCGGTTCGGTACCCGGTTGCCCGGCAGCGCGGCGAGCTTCTCCCGGATCTCGGCGAGCGGGATGCCGACCCGCTGAGCGATGCGGATCAGGGCCACCCGGCGCAGGGTGTCACGGGGGTAACGGCGCTGATTACCCGACGTGCGCCTGCTGGTGATGAGATCCTGCCGCTCGTAGAAATGCAGCGCTGAGACGGTCGTCCCGCTACGGCGAGCCAGTTGGCCGACGGTGAGTTCACGCTCGAACGCCCCTTCGCCCATGGTGGGTAATTATCACCTTGCTCGCCGTTGACCTCAACATTGGTTCAAGGTTTGGACCACTCCGAGCCCGGGGACGCTGGGTTAAGTGCATTCAGGAGTGAAGGAGGCGCCATGAAGGCAGTGACGTGGCACGGCAAGCGTGACGTCCGGGTGGACACGGTCCCTGATCCGAAGATCCAGGATCCCACGGACGTGATCGTGCGCATCACCTCGACCGGAATCTGCGGCTCCGACCTGCACCTGTATGAGGTGCTCGGCCCCTTCCTCGAGGAGGGAGACATTCTCGGGCACGAGCCGATGGGCGTCGTGGAAGAGGTGGGCAGCGGGGTCACCGAGCTCCGCCCCGGACAGCGGGTGGTGATCCCGTTCAACATTTCCTGCGGCACCTGCTTCATGTGCGGCCAGGGGCTGCACTCGCAGTGTGAGACGACGCAGGTGCGCGACCAGGGCATGGGTGCGGCGCTGTTCGGCTACACCAAGCTCTACGGGCAGGTGCCGGGTGGGCAGGCGGAGTTCCTGCGCGTCCCGTTCGGCAACACCTTGCCCATCGCCGTGCCCGACGGGCCTCCCGACGAGCGCTTCGTCTACCTCTCCGATGTGCTGCCCACCGCGTGGCAGGCGGTGGAGTACGCCGCGATCCCCAAGGGCGGCAGTGTGGTCGTGCTGGGCATGGGCCCGATCGGGGACATGGCTGCCCGCATCGCGCGTCACCAGGGTGCCGAGCAGGTGATCGGTGTCGACCTGGTATCCGAACGCCTCGCACGCGGCCGACTCTTCGGCGTGGAGACCCTGGACCTGCGGGACCACAAGAAGGACCTGGCTGAGGTGATCCGGGGGATGACCGCAGGCCGGGGGCCGGATGCAGTGATCGACGCGGTCGGGATGGAGGCGCACGGATCACCCGGCGCGAAGATCGCTCAACAGATGACCGGCGTGCTCCCCAAGGCGGTGGCCACAACGCTGATGGAGCGGGCCGGGGTGGACCGGCTGAACGCGCTGTATCTGGCGATCGACATCGTGCGTCGGGGTGGCACCATCTCGGTGATCGGCGTGTACGGCGGGATGACCGATCCGCTGCCGATGTTGACCCTGTTCGACAAGCAGATCCAGCTGCGGATGGGCCAGGCCAACGTCAAACGCTGGGTCGGCGACATCATGCCGTTGCTCGCCGATGGCGACCCGCTCGGCGTCGAGGGATTTGCCACCCACAAATTGCCGCTGGACCAGGCCCCGGAGGGTTACAAAATGTTCCAGAAAAAGCAAGACGGCGCCGTCAAGATTCTCCTGCAGCCATGATCTCTCAATGCTATATCAAAACCGATTCAGGGGTGTCGATAGGCGGTGAGGAATTCTTCGGGGCCGAGCACTACTAATCCGGCCGTTGCTGCGTCGCTGCGAAAAATAGCAACCAATGGCATCGTGCCATCCGTTCCTCGAGCCTGAGACCGGTGCAGCGGAAGCCGGGCAAGGTCATGGTCGTCGTAGGAGCGATGCTCCTGACAACGACCGTCGGAGGTACGGTGCACCAACGGCATACCTGGTCTCTCCAGAGAAAGGGGTTGACAGCGATGTCCTCATCTCAACCAAGCGTCTGCCCGTCAGCAGCCGTAGCGTCCGGCCCAGGCGAGGTTGGCAAGACCCACGCGGTCAGTGCTCGCTCTTCGCTCACCGATAATGTTGATGTGAGATCGGTCAGCGCATCGGCCAGAGGATCCATGACGAGAGCTCTATCCGGCCATTCGTCCAGGATCAGCGAAAGCCCGTCGGATCGGACTCAACGCAGACCAGCAACACCGGCCAGCTGGACAGCTCCCGGTCCCAAAGCTTCTGCGGCAAACCCCTCGAAACCCGGATCGGTGGCGATGAGATACGGCATCTTGTCCGGGAGGGTAGGAAGCGATGAATTACAGATAGGGTACCTCTGTCCGCTCGATGAGTCCTTTTATCGCCTCTTGGATCTCTTTTTGTAACAGTATCAATGAGAAGAGTGTCAAGGACGGCTGCATTGCGGATCGGCTGATCCTCGCCTTTCGCGTTGGGCAGGAACTCAGCGAAGGATCGCAATGAGTAGTACGTACAGCCGGTGAAGACGCGATGCGGCCCGGGTCGGACGTCGTGCGGACGAGATGGATCTGAGGATCAGCGACGGGGTTGGCGAAGCGTTGGTGGGCGCCTCGAGCGCTATGACCGCAGGGGGGCACGACCCCGTCGCGAGGGACCCGTCCACGGATCGACACGAAGGTGTTTCAGGGCGTCCAGGGTGACGACGGTGGGCGGCTGTCCTCGATGTGGAGGGCCTCATCATCCAGTCTTACCCAGGTGAAGAGGGCAAACAATAGAGAACTTGCGGTTGCGGTCCTCACCCCCCGGATCTGACGACCGAAGCCCGTCACGCCCGAACCCGTGAGAGCCGGGCACCTCCGGGCTACTCCACCCCACCGGTGGCGGGGTACGGACGCGTCGGCTGTGTAACGCATGCTAACGGCGCTGCGATGAGTGCAGTAATACGGTGCTTCTCGAGGCTGGAGCCAGCCATGTTCACAAATTTATTTCGTCGATCGCCTTCCGTGGGTAATGGTCATGAGCAGAACGGCGGAGCGACAGGCGCGGGCAAGCCCGATATCAGTTCACCAAGCTC
>JBOHHD010000115.1:0-1657 GCA_050700515.1 Pseudonocardiaceae bacterium | reverse complement strand
CCGCATTAGCAGTGCGGCGCCATAGACCGGACTAGGCGAAGCCTCCTGGCAAAGTTGAACCTGACCAGAGGTGCAGCGTACACAGCGGGTCGGTGATCGGGCAAAGCGGGCGGGTGACGCCGGCCACGGTGCTGGTCACGGCTGCGGGCACGCAGAACCGTCAGACACCGGCGATACCCTTTGGCCCGTGGACGAGCCATGGGTGGAGATGGTCGCGGGGCGGCCGCGACCACAGCTGCGGCCGTTGGTCGCCAGTTACACCGGTTACCGGGTCGAGGGCGCCGAGCCCGGGGTGCACCGCGGATTGCCCTCTCGTTACCTCACTTTCATCGTCACGCTCAAGGGCACCGTGGATCTCGCGGCGCTGCCCGATCCCGCCCAGCCACCGGCCTCGTTCACCACGCTCGCCGGCGGGCTGCACGCCGGCCCGGCGCTGGTTCGCCACGACGGGCACCAGCACGGTATCCAACTGAGGCTCACCCCACTGGGCTGTCGGGTGCTGTTCGGGCTGCCTGCCGGTGAGCTGGCCAGTACCGTCGTCGACCTGGGCGCGCTGCTGGGGCCGGTCGCGGGTGAGCTCGTCGAGCGGTTGAGGTCCGCGTCCACCTGGGCGGATCGGTTCCTGGAGCTGGACGGCGTCCTCGCCCGGGTGGCCGGGCAGCTCGACGCACCGGCGCCGGAGCTGGGGTGGGCCTGGCGGCGACTGGCCGCGAGTCACGGCCGGGTCCGGGTGGCCACGCTGGCCGAGGAGATCGGCTGGAGCAGGCGGCACTTCGGCGAACGCTTCCGCCGCGAGTTCGGGTTGGCGCCCAAGGTGGCGGGGCGGGTGATGCGCTTCGAAGTCGCGAAACACCTGCTCCGCGTACTCCAGCGGCCCAGTCTGGCGGAGGTCGCGGCCCGCAGCGGTTACGCCGACCAGGCCCATCTGACCCGGGAGTGGCGGGAGCTGGCGGGCTGCACCCCGTCGACCTGGCTGGCCGAGGAGCTCCCATCCGTTCAAGACAGTGCGGGCACCGAGGCGCCATCCTGGACGACATGACCGACAACACTCCTGCCCCCACCGTCTGGCCGTGCCTGTCCTACTCCGATGAGCGGGCTGCGCTCCGCTTCCTCGTCGAAGCGTTCGGCTTCGAGGAAACCTTGATCGTCCCTGGTGAGCAGGACGGCGAGATCGTGCACGCCGAACTGCGCTGGCCCGAAGGCGGCGGGATCATGTTCGGCTCCGGTGAGGGCGAGTTCGCCGTGAAGCCCGGCAACACCTCTCTCTACGTGGTCACCGACCGGCCCGACGAGCTGTTCGAGCGGGCCACCGCGGCCGGCGCCGAGGTCGTCCGAGGGCTCCGGGATGAGGACTACGGCTCGCGCGGCTTCACCGTCCGCGATCCGGAGGGCAACCTTTGGACCTTCGGCACCTACCGTGGAGCCTGACGCGCCTGCACTTACTCAGCACTCTTGGTAGCCGCGAACTTGATGACCAGGCCATGCAGGGCGGTGCTGGTCCGCACATTGGTGACCTGAAGCCGGGCCAGCTCGGTTCCCAGTTGCCCTGCGCGCAACATCCTCGTGTCGTGGGCGTGGCCGAAGTGCATGAGCCGGATCGGCGCAGCTTCAAGCAGGTCGTATCCGATCAGACGGCCGCCGGGACGCAGTACTCGGA
>JBOHHD010000114.1:0-13544 GCA_050700515.1 Pseudonocardiaceae bacterium | reverse complement strand
GCCATCTGGGCGCTGTGGGCGCATTCGGCGGCGGCAGCCGCGCTGACCTATTTCTGGGGCCTGACCCTCACCGCACAGGGATTCGTGAGTCCCGCGCTCGAAGGTCCGGACTTTCCGGCACTCGAGTTCATCATGTTCTTCGGCATGCACTGCTTGGTGGTGTGGGCGGCTGTCTATCTGACCTGGGGAGTGGGGCTGCGCCCGGATTGGCGGGGTTATCGGATCGCGGTGCTCGCCACGATCACGTGGGGCGTGGTGATGTTCGTCTTCAACGACGCCGCTGGCACCAACTACGGCTTTCTCAACGCCAAGCCGCCGACGGGCTCGCTGCTCGACGTGCTGGGCCCGTGGCCGTGGTACCTGCTCTCCGAGCTGATCCTGGGAGCCGCCGTCTGGGCGCTGATCACGCTACCCTGGGTACGGAAGGCGCTCACTCCTCCTGCTCGGCCCCGCCCTGCTCGGCCACCCAGCGCTGAGTCAGTTGGCGGACCCGATCGGTGAGGTCCTCGGCCGTGGCCTCGGGATCGGTGGTGCGGCCGGCGGCCAGCCCCAGCAGGTAGGCGGTGAGGGGGGCGGCGGGACGGGCCACGTTGTGCGCGACATCCCGGGAGATGTCCAGGATGCGGGTGGTCATGGCCGCCGGTGCCACGGCGCCGGTGACGTCCAGCTCCCGACAGACCGCGCTGACCCACTCCTCCAGTGTGTTCACCCGGACACCTTCTCATCCCCCGGTGCGCGCTCCCCACAGCGGCGGAGAGAGGCTGGAGGGGTGCACGCCAGGCAGGACTCCCAGACCCAGGATCGGCAACCCCCGAATCGACCGCACCGCCGCGTGGTCAGCTATGCGCAGCAGCGCGCGGGGCGGATGACAGCAGGACAGCGCCACGCCTGGGAACGCAACTGGGAGCTGCGGGGCCGCGATATCGCCGAGCTGCCCAAGGGTCCGCTGGACACCGCCGCGTGGTTCGGTCGCGTCGCCCCGGTGGTGCTGGAGATCGGCTCGGGGATGGGCGAGTCCACCGCGACGATGGCCGCCGCGGCACCGGAGGTCGACCATCTCGCCGTCGAGGTTTATCAACCCGGCCTCGCCCAGCTGCTGCTGCGCGCCGAGCACGCGGGCATCACCAATCTGCGGCTGTTGCGCGGCGACGCGCAGCACCTGCTCACCGAGCACATCGCCCCCGCCGGCCTGCGTGGCGTACGGATCTACTTCCCCGACCCCTGGCCCAAGCGGCGCCATCACAAGCGCCGTCTGGTGCGTCCGGAATTCGTCGCGCTGGTGGCGTCCCGGCTGGAACCCGGCGGCACGCTGCATCTGGCCACCGACTGGGAGTCCTACGCCGCACAGATGCACGCGGCATGTACGAATGATCCGGCGTTGCGCAACACCGCCACGGGCTATGCGCCCCGGCCGCCGTGGCGGCCGGTCTCCAAGTTCGAGCAGCGTGCCCTCGACGAGAGCCGGGACGTGCGTGACCTGCTGTTCACCCGGGTGTGATCGGCGGCCTCGTGGATCGGCACCGTCGGTCGGAGGGGATTAGGCTCCTTGGCGGTGCCCGGTCACGCTTGCGAAGAATATTCTTGCCCCCTGTGACTGCCCTTGGTGATCACTCCTTCGCCGCACCGCCCGGGTCGGGTTCGACGACGCAGCGGATCTGCGCCCCACCGGCGCAGGCCCTCGGCGGTGCACCCCGCGAAACCGCCGAGTGCGATCCGGCAGAGGTGCAGGAGTTCCTGCAACTGTTCTATGCCGAACATCCACACGCAGGGCCGCTGAGCTCGCGGCTGGCCCAGGTGTGCGCGGAGATCGCCATGAGCGGCACCTACCGGCACACTCCCGTCGAGCTCGCCTTCGGCGCCCGGGTGGCCTGGCGCAACGCGGCCCGCTGTATCGGCCGGCTCTACTGGCGACACCTCCGGGTGCGCGACCTGCGCCACGTCGCCGATGCCGCGATGGTGGCCGCGGAATGCGTCGAGCATCTGCGGCTGGCCACCAGCGGCGGCCGGATCCGCCCGCTGATCTCGATCTTCGCCCCGGACGCTCCCGGCAAGCCCGGCCCGCGGATCCACAACGCGCAGCTGATCCGCTACGCCGGTTACCGGCAGCCCCGGGGCGGTGCGCTGGGCGATCCGCAGTACGCGGACTTCACCGACGCGCTGATCCGGCGCGGCTGGCAGCCACCGCAGCCACGCGGCCCCTTCGACGTGCTGCCCCTGGTGGTGGAGACCGCTCAGGACGGGCCCCGAATCACCGAGGTGCCCCGGGACGCGATCCTCGAGGTGCCGTTGCGCCATCCCGAGCTGGCCTGGTTCGAGGAGCTGGACCTGCGCTGGCACGCGGTGCCCGCGATCTCCCACATGCGGCTGCGGATCGGCGGGGTGGACTACCCGGCAGCCCCGTTCAACGGCTGGTATCTGGGCACCGAGATCGGCGCGCGCAACCTCGCCGACACCGATCGCTACGACCTGCTGCCCCTGGTCGCCGACCGGCTCGGGCTGGATCGGTCCTCGCACCGCTCACTGTGGCGGGATCGGGCGCTGGTGGAGCTGAACCGCGCGGTGCTGCACTCCTTCGACACCGATGGCGTCACCCTCGCCGACCACCACACCGAGTCGGAGCGCTTCCTCACCCACCTGGCCCGGGAGGAGCGCTTCGGGCGCACCTGCCCGGCCGACTGGTCATGGATCGTGCCCCCGATGTCCGGTTCCCAGACCGGCGTCTTCCACCGCTATTACGACACCACGCAGCTGCGCCCCACCTTCCTCCTCGACCCCGACGCCGCCCGCCGCGCCACCACCGGAACCCCACCCGCTTTCCCCTGACCCGCCTCCCCCCTCCCGGCGTGTCCGCCCCCCATGCCCGGTGTGTCAGACCGTCATGCCCGGTGTGTCCGCCCGCCATGCCCGGCGTGGTCCCGTCGGCAACTCCGATGCGGCAGGATCGGGCAGTATGAATCCGGCGCAGGCCCCCGCTCCCCCGACCACGCTCCTCGTCTGGGACGCGCCCAACATCGACATGAGTCTGGGCACGATCCTCGGCGGACGGCCCAGCTCCGCATCACGGCCGAGGTTCGACGCGCTCGGACGCTGGTTGATCGCCCGCGCCGGAACCGACACCGAAGCCGAGGCCACGGTGTTCACCAACGTCGCCCCGAGCAGTACCGACTTCGTGCGCCCCTGGGTGGAGGCGCTGCGCAACACCGGATTCGCGGTGTTCGCCAAACCCAAGATCGATGATTCGGACATCGACGAAGACATGCTGACCCACATCCGCGCCCGCCACGAGCAGGGCGTACTGCGCCAACTGCTGGTGGCATCCGGAGACGGCCGGGCCTTCCGCGAACCCCTCGAGGTGCTCGTGGCCGAGGGCGTGCACGTCACCGTGTTGGGGTTCCGGGAGCATGCGTCGTTCGCCGTCAACTCCAGTGTTCTGGACTTCGCGGACCTGGAGGACATCCCGGAGCTGTTCCTGCAGCCACTGCCCCGGATCACCCTGGAGACACTGCCCCCGGAAGGGGCATGGCTGGCCCCCCTACGGCCGCTGTCGACCCTGCTCCGGCACAACAGCACCACCCCGACCCCATGATGAGGCTGGCCGCGCCGGTGGTGCTGCCCTGCGACGAGCGGTGCACCGTGCTGCGCGACGCGGTGGTGGACGTCGACGCGGCCGGCCGGATCACCCATCTGGGGCCGCTCGCCACGGCGCCACCACCAGCCGGTCCGGTGCGCACGCTCACCGGCGTCCTGCTCCCCGGGCTGGTCAACGCCCATGCGCACACCCCGATGGTCGCGTTGCGGGGGCTGGGCGGAGACCTGCCGCTGCGGCGCTGGCTCACCGAGGTCATGTGGCCCGCCGAGGCGCGGCTGGACGCCGACGACGTCGGGCCGGCCATGCTGGTGGGCGCGCTGGAGATGCTCGGCACCGGGATCACCACCAGCGTGGAGATGTACTTCTACAACCGCGCGGTGGTCGACGCGGTACTCACCGCGGGCAGCCGCGCGGTGGTGACCCCGGGCATCATCGCCGCTCCGGGATGGGACCGGCTGGGTACCTGGGAACAGATGCTCGACGGCATCAGCCGCTGGATCGACGCCGACGGGCTGCGCTTCGGCCCTGGAGAACGCATCGAACTGGGCTACGGCCCGCACGCCGCCTACACGCTGCCCCCCGAGGCGCTGGCCGCGGCAGGCGCGGCCGCCCGGGAGCGCGACGCGCTGCTGCACATCCACGTCGCCGAGACCACCGACGAGGACGTCGTGATCCGCGCCCAGCACGGCTCGGTGCCGCTGCTCCTGGAACATCTCGGCGTGCTCGGCGACGGCGGTTCCGGTCGGCAGGCACGGGTGCTGGCCGCGCACGCGGTGCATCTGTCCGACGCCGACGTCACGGTGCTGGCCCGCCACCACACCGGTGTTGCGCACTGCCCGGGTTCCAACAGCAAGCTCGCCTCCGGCATCGCCCGGCTACTCGACCTGCGCGCCGCCGGGATCGCCGTCGGCCTGGGCACCGACGGTCCGGCCTCGAACGACTCCCTCGATCTCTGGGACGATCTAGTGCTGGCCGCCCGGTTGGCCCGGCTGACCAGCGGCGACGCCGCCGCGCTCACCGCCGCCCAAGCGCTGCTGCTGGCCACCCGAGGTGGTGCGGCCGCGATCGGCCGCGACGACATCGGCACCCTGCGCGCCGGAGCGTGGGCCGACCTGGTGCACCTGAGCGCCGACGATCCGGCGTTCGCCATGGGGCTGGACGTGCCGGACGGCCAACTGCTGGCCAACGTGGTCTGGGGCGCCGGGTCCCGCGCGGTACGGGACGTGTGGGTGGCCGGGGAACAGGTTCTCGACGGCGGCAGCTCGACCCGGGTCGACCCCGCAGCGGCCCACGCCGCACTCCGCACCCGAAGTGGCCGTTTCACCGCCCGATGACGAGGCGGTCCGCCGTATGGTCGACGATCGTCCCCCGTCGGACGTCTGCGGTTGTCATTGCCCAGAGACCGACTCCCGAGACCACCAACGACATCACCCCGCTACCGGCCGCGGCACCGGGCACGGGTCCGCCGCGACACCTTCAATCACCTGGGCAAGCGGATTCTCCCAACCAAGCCCCTGCCGGTATGTCTGTCACGTATGGTGTGGACAGGTTGCTCTGTGGAGTGGCAGCGTGTGGTGAGGGCCGCGGCGAGTCGCGTCTGACTCATCGGGCTCCGCGGCCACGCTGCTGCCTGGATAGAGCAGGTAATGCTGTCCGGGGAGGGCCGGATTCGATGGCGGTGAAGTTCGGTGGAGATCCGCGCATGGCGGAGCAGGTGTCCGGTGAGGTGGCCCAGATCCGGTCGAATATGAAGTCGATGGGGCAGATCTTCGAGAGTTTCGACGGAGCGACTGCCTCGAGGCGGGTCGAGCAGGAGTTGGACAACTTCTTCTCGAAGTCTTCGGATTACCGCGACAACATGGACGGCCTGCTGGAACGGGCGTCGGGCTTGCTGGCTGGTCTGGCTGAAGGCATCACCGCGGTGGACACTGAACTGGCCGGCTCGTTGGAACCCGAGGAGGGCGCGCAGTCCAGGGATGCGACGCCGGTCGCGGGGAATGTTCGATAGTGCCGCCCGCCGAAGTCGCCACCACGCTGGGGTTCACGTTTCGGGTGCCCGAAACGTGGCTTGAGTTCGATGTGTGGCGTGCCACCCGGACCGGGGACCTGGCTCGGGGACTCGATACCCGCATCGCGCAAGCGCCGGAGCTCGAGCCCTACCGGGGGACGCTGTTGAAGGCGTTGCGACAGGCCGCCGCGGACGCCGAACGGCACGGGGCGGTGTGCTGCGCGGCGATGCTCGATCCGGTGGCCGACGTCGGGATGCTGGCCGCCACCCTGATGGTCTTTCAGACCGACGGGGCCGCGGACCCAGCGAACAACGCCCCGGAGGTTATTGCCAGCCAGGTGACGGCGGTTGCGCCGGTCGAGGCCCAGGCGCAGTGGCGGCGGGTGGAGATCGTGCAGATCCCGGCGGGGCGGGCGGTCCGGGTCCATGGGGTGGAGACAACCGCGATGGGTGGACAGTCGCTGGACTGTGTGGTGATGCAGACCCTGATTCCGCTACCCCACGAGCGGGGGGTGCTGAACATGGTGCTCACCAGCCCGCAGGTCGAACTGGCCGAGTCGATGCTGGACTTGTTCGACGCGATTTCCTCGACATTGACCTGGTTGACCACACCCGGCCAGGACGCGAACGGGAGCGAGGCGTCGTTGAACTGACAAATGTGTGCTGATATTCGAGAGAAGGGGAAGTGTCATGCCCAGCGTGCATGTTGAGTATGAGCAGTTGCAAAGTACCGCGTCGCAGCTGAAGAGCGGGCAACAGGAAATGGAAGCCCAGCTCGGCAGGTTGAAGTCGCTGATCGACAGCCTGGTGGCCAGCGGCTTCGTGACCGAGCGAGCCTCGGGGAAGTTTCAGCAGTCCTATGAGCAGTGGAACTCCGGGGCGAAGAACGTCGTGGCCGGATTGGAGGGTATGAGCAGCTTCCTGAACACCGCGATCGCGCAGCATCAGCAGCTCGATCAGCAGCTCAGCCAGTCCACGGGCGGATAACAGGTCGAAGCGATGAGCCAGTGGCAGGTGTTGGATCTGGGTGGTGATCCCACGCCGGGTGATCCGGATCGGACCCGGGCGTTGGCGGGGCGGTTGCTGGATCAGGCGCAGCTGGTGGAGTCGAACAGCAGCCGGCTGCGCTCGGTCACCGGCAGCTCGGACGCGCTGCGCATGGCGGGGGATTATGCGTCGAAGTTCCGGGAGATACTCAGCGAGTTGCCCGGGGAGCTGACCAAGCTCGGCACGGCCTACCGGCGCTGCGGGGAGACGCTCTCCGCGTTCGCCACCGGTCTGGCCCAGGCCAAGTCCCAGGCCGGCAACGCCCTGCGCCAGGGCCAGGACGCACACGACACGATCCAGGGCGCCCTGCGGCAGGTCCAAGCCGCACTACCGGCGCAGACAACGCTGTCGCAGCAGCAGGTGGTGAACCCACCGCTGTTGGAAGCGGCGATCGCCACCCTGGACGAAAACCTCAAAGCGCAGGTACGGCCGATCGCCCGGCGGGCCCAGTTCGCCGAACAGGACCGGCAACGGGCACGGCGGCTGGCCCAGGACGCCGCCCGACTGCGTGGCGAAGCCGAAAACCGCTGCGCCGACGGGGTCCGGAAGGCGTTGGACGACTCCGGGATCAAGAACAAGTCCTGGCTGGAGAAAACCTGGGATTTCGTGTCGGCGCCGTTCCGCTCCTGGGACGCGTTCGTGGACCTGTGCAAAACCGTGGCGATGATCGCCGGAACGGTGGCCTTGTTCATCTCCGGGCCGATCGGGCTGGCGCTGGTCGCGGTGGCGCTGGTGGCCGGGGCAGCGGTCTTCGCCGACACCCTCAGCAAGTACGCCCGAGGCGAGGCCACCCTCGGCGCGTTGGCGTTGGATGCACTCGGGCTGATCCCCGGCGCGCGGGGGGTGACCAGCCTGGCCGCCCTCGGCCGCTCCGCCGCCGGACTCGCCAGGGGCGGCAAAGCGGTGCTGGGTGGACTGCGGGCCGCGCCCGGCGCGATCCGCAACGGCATCAGCAACCTGCGGCGCAACGCGGTGGAGAACACCAAAAGGACGCTGTGCGGCGACCCGATCGACGTCGCCACCGGGGACATGGTCTTCCAGCAGACCGATGTGGACCTGCCCGCCATCCTGCCGCTGACCCTGCGCCGGACGCAGGTGTCATCGTACCGGGTGGGGCGCTGGTTCGGCCCATCCTGGGCCTGCACCCTGGACCAGCGCCTCGAAGTCGACGCCATCGGGGTGTGCTACGCCGCCGAGGACGGCATGCTGCTGGTCTACCCCCACCCCGGCGAGGACCCGGTACTTCCCGAGGAAGGCCCCCGCCATCCGCTTCGGCGTACTCCCGACGGCAACTACACCATCACCGAACCAGACAGCGGCCACACCTTGCACTTCGCCCCAGTGGTCGACACCGACGCCTTGATGCTGTCCCTGGTGCGGATCAGCGATCGCAACGACCACCGCATCGACCTCGACTACGACCCCGACGGCATCCTCACCCAGGTTCGCCACTCCGGCGGCTACCACGTCAAGGTGGACACCCACGACGGCCTGATCACCGCACTGCGTCTGCGCGGCGGCGACAACGGCAGCGACATCACGCTGATGCGCTACCGCTACAACGACGCCCGGTGCCTCACCGAAGTCATCAACTCATCCGATTTGCCGTTGCGGTTCGACTACGATCCCGACGGCCGCATCATCCGGTGGACCGATCGCAACGACACCTGGTACGCCTACACCTACGATGAGGCCGGACGGTGCGTGCGCACCACGGGATTCGGTGGTTGCCTCAGCGCCACCTTCGCCTACCACCACGACGACCCCGACAGCGCCGTCACAGAAGTGACCAACTCCCTAGGCTACGTCACCCGCTTCGAGCTCAACGACGCCTGCCAGATCATCCGCGAGACCAACCCCCTCGGGCACGCCACCGCCTCGGAGTGGGACCGCTACGACCGATTCCTGTCCCGCACCGATCCCCTCGGGCGCGCCACCCGCTACACCTACAACGAGGCCGGTAACTTGACTGCCGTCACCCGCCCCGACGGTACCCAAGCCCTCACCGACTACAACAACCTGCGGCTCCCGGTCACGATCACCGACCCCGACGGAACGGTCTGGCAACAGCAGTACGACGAACGCGGCAACCTCACTGCCATCACCGACCCGGTCGGGACCACCACGCACTACACCTACAACGACTGCGGGCACCTCGTCGCCGTCACCGACCCACTCGGCCATACCCGGCAGGTCACTACCAACCCCGCCGGACTACCCGTCGCCGTGACCGACCCCCTCGGCGCCGTCACGCGTTACGACCGTGACACCTTCGGCCGTACCTCCGCCATCACCGACCCAGTTGGCGGGGTGACCCGCCTGGGCTGGACCCTCGAAGGCAAACTCGCCTGGCGCACCCTGCCCGACGGTGCCACCGAACACTGGACCTACGACGGCGAAGGCAATCTCATCGAGTACGTCGACGCTCTCGGCCAGCCCACCCGCCTGGCTTACACCTATTTCGACCTCCCTGCCGCGCAGACCAGTCCCGACGGCGCCCAGTTCGAATTCGCCTACGACACCGAACTGCGCCTGACCACCGTCATCAACCCCCAAGGACGGACCTGGTGCTACGACTACGACCCCGCTGGCAACCTGGTCGGGGAAACTGACTACAATAATCGACTCCTCACCTACACCCACGATGCGGCCGGACAATTCATCGAGCGAACCAACGGCGCCGGGCAGACCACCCACTACAACCACAATCTGCTCGGCAACATCATCGAAGAGCGATCCGATGATGCCGTCACCACCTTCGCCTACGACCCCGCCGGCCGTCTCGTCCACTCCACCAACCCCAACGCCGAACTGACCTTCGAACGGGACCCGCTCGGCCGCGTGCTCGCCGAGACCTGCAACGGTCGGACCCTTACCAATACCTACGATCCCCTCGGCCGCCGCCTCACCCGTCGCACCCCCACCGACGCGGAGAGCGTCTGGGACTACGATCCCCACCACCAGCCGGTGGCGGTGCACACCGCTGGGCACACCCTGCGGTTCACTCATGATCCCGCCGGTCGCGAGATCGAACGCCACCTCGACTCCGCCGTCACCCTCACCCAAACCTGGGACCCCAACCACCAACTACAGTCCCAAACCCTCACTGCCCCCGGGCGCGTCCCCGCCCCGTCCGAATCCACCCGCCAGGCACACATGCTCCAACGGCGGTCCTACACCTACCGGCCCGACGGCTACCTCACCCACATAGACGACCACCTCTCCGGCGCCCGCCGCTTCACCCTCGACCCCAGCGGACGTATCACCACGGTTCACGGGCACTCCTGGATCGAGCATTACCGCTACGATCCAGCAGGCAACATCGCCCACGCCACCTGGCCAGCCTCGCCACAAGCCGAAACACTCGACGCTGAGGCCCGAGGCGAGCGCGAGTACACCGGCACCCTCATCCGCCGAGCAGGCAACGTCCGCTACCAGCATGACCAGCAAGGCCGCATCGTCCTGCGCCAGCACAAGCCTCCCTCGGCCAAACCCCGCACCTGGCACTACACCTGGGACCCCGACGACCGACTCATCGCTGTCACCACCCCCGACGGCCACCGCTGGCGATACCACTACGACCCATTAGGCCGGCGTATCGCCAAACAACGCCTTACCCCTGGCGAGAACACCGTCATCGAACAGGTCGACTTCACCTGGGATGGCACCACCCTCGCCGAACAAACCCACACCGATCCGAACCATCCTGACAGTCGGATTATCACCTGGGCCTGGGAACCCGGTACCTTCCGTCCTCTGAGTCAGACCGAACGGACCTCGTTGCGCAGCGCACCCCAAGAATGGGTCGACGAACAATTCTACGCCATCATCACTGACCTCATCGGCACCCCAACCGAACTTCTCGACCCCAGCGGCACCCTCATCTGGCAGGCACACACCTCCCTTTGGGGTAACCCCCTTGTTCCCACCACAACCAGCGCCGACACTCCGCTGCGCTTCCCAGGTCAGTATTATGACGCCGAGACCGGGTTGAACTACAACTACCTCCGCTACTACGATCCCTCTGCAGCCCGCTACCACACCACCGACCCCCTCGGCCTGCTTGGCGGCACCAACCCCCACAGTTACGTCTACAATCCAATCAACTGGCTCGACCCACTAGGGCTTAAATGTGAAAAACCAATTCGACGCGCATACGAGCACAATCCGAAGCATGGTGCAAAGTCGAGGACTGACTCCAGGGGTCGAGAGGTGAGCAGGGCACCCAGGGGAGATTGTCAAGAAATACTTGATAATTCGGTACCGAAGGGGCCTAATTCGCCTCATCGAATCGGCGTCGAACCTGAGACCGGTCTTCCTGTTGAACTTCGCCAGCATCTTCGTCAAGAATTCGATGATGAAATCGTTGAAAGATACCATGGATATGTACCCGGTGGCTGAGGACCCCACTTCCGCTTGGGCGCCCCCATGGCGCCTCAGGTTGCAAGCGACCTTTGCAGTCACAGTGACGTATACGACAGAAGGAGCGACACTGCACTTGGAGGTGCAGGAGCCATCTGCCGGCAGCGTATCATCGTGGAGCGCGGCATGGCTCTCTCGTTATGCTTCACGACTGTCGGCAGCCGTACAGAACACCGAAGTTATGTTCGTCTACATCTTGGCTACCTCTCCCTTGGGTGAGCCGAATGGAATTGTTCGACGCGATGCCGGCGTGATAGAGGTTGGTCACGGGTCCGATCCTCTTGGTCCGCCGGATGGCATAGCCATACCTTTCCGGGATCTGGTAAAAGATATGGTTAGGCTACTCGCAGAGCCCGAATGAGGCTCCAGTTCTTCAGATCTCCAGACCAGACACAGTCCAGAAGTGGCGGCACGTCTCGGACAGCTAGAAGTCATCCCGTCATGGCGAGTTGGGTGAGGTCGGTGGTGCGGCCTTCGGTGAGGTAGCCGCGACCGGGGGGGCCGGCGAAGTACTGGTCGGGCTCGAAGGTGAAGCCGTGTTCGCGGGCGATGGCGCGGTTGGTGGGGGTGAGCAGCAGCCGCGCGCCGCTGGTCAGGATCTCGTTGGTGATGCGCATCAGCGAGCGGCGTTGCCCGGCGAGGATCGGCTGGGCGTTTCCGCACATCACCAGCGCGCGACGGCCGAGCGAAGCGGGGCTGACGATGTCCTCGAGCAGGGTCGGGGCGTCGCTGAACCCCTCCTGCGAGGGAGTGAGGGTGATCTGCTCGCAGTCGTCGATGATCACGGCGTACGGACCGTCACCGAAGGCGGCAGCCGCTTCGCGCAGGTCGGCGTCTTTGATCGTGGTGCCGGTGAGGATCCGGACCCCGGCGTCGGCGGGCAGCAGTCGGGGTAGCGGTGAGCGCGGCGGGGCCAGCGCGAGCACGCCGATGTCCACCCGCCGCAGGCCGTGCGCCACGGTCGCGGCGGCGGTGGTGCGGCCCGACTCGGACGACCCGGAGATGAGCAGCAGATGCGGTCCCGCGTCGAGGAAGTCGATACCGATGGTCGCGACATCCACGCCGCCCACCCCCAGCGGGATCCAGGTGGGTGAGGGCGCCGGGTCGGGCAGGACCAGCCGGTCGAGCGTGACCTGCGAGGGCAGTGAGGGGAACTGCCGGGGCAGGCGTGCCGGGGCAACCTCGACCACCTGGCTCGTGACGCGCGCGACCAACTCGGCCAGGGACAGCGACGGCTGGCAGATCTGCACGTGGTAGCCGGTGGCAGCGTCGATGGCCCGGCCGGGCAGGACCGGAGGACTGACCATGCCGACCGACAGGTTCCCGCGGCGGGTGTCCTCTTTGGGAAACGGCAGCAGCAGCCGCTGCGAGTACAGGCTCGTGATCTTGCTGGACATCATGTCCTGGCCACCGAGGAGCACCAGGTGAACACCCACCGGGGTGCCGGTGGTGACGATCCCACGCAGCGTGGTCAGCAGCGACGTTTCGGCGAAGTTGGGGTCGCTGCGGTTCTCGAAGTGCTCCCAGCCGTCGATGAGGACGACGATCCACGGCGGCGACTGGGCGGGCTGGCTGAACCGGGTGGTGCTACGGCGTTGCACCTCGCCGTCGAGCCAGGTGACGAACCGGCGGATCCGGTCGGGCTCGGCGGGTGAGAACACCCCACCGCAGTGCGGCAGGTCGGCGTAGCCGGCCAGTCCCGCCGGATAGTGTTCGACGATGTAGAGCTGCGCCTGGTCGGGACGCAGCCGGGTGGCCAGGTCGACGATCAGCGTGTGCGCGGCGGTGGTGCGTCCGGACTGCGGGCCACCGGCGATGAGCAGCCGGTCGGTACCCGCCAGATCCAACCGCGCGGGCGGTTGGGCCTGCGCGGCAGGGTCGTCGAGCAGTCCGAACATCACGGCGCTGGCCGGGGCCGCAGCGGTGGCCAGCACCGCAAGGTCGTCCAGCGCCACGACGGCCGGCAGCGGGGGGAGCAGCGGCCGAAACGGCGCGGGCAGACCGGTGCGGCTGGAGGCCTTCTCCATGGCGGTGATGACCAACTGCTGGTCGGTGGGCTTGTCACCGTGGTCGACGGTCTGGTCTGGGCGGGGCAGCCCGAGGGTCGACCAGTCGACGATCCGGACCTGGGCGGGCGGGGCCCCGGCGGCGGCCGGTGGGTTTCCGAGGTAACCCGACTGGAACGCGCGGGGAGTGCGGGTTTCGTCTTTGGTGCACAGGATCATGCCGCGTCCCCGCAACCGGCCCGGGATGGTGGCCGCATCCGGAACACCGAGCACTTCCATGCTGTCGGCGGGTTCGTTCTGCCGCAGCGTGATCCGCAGGTCGATGTTGTTCTTCAGCTCCGGGGACAGTTTGCCCTGCAATGACTGGGTGGCCAGGATCAGGTGCATGCCCAGGGAGCGTCCCTTGGCCGCCACGTTCACCAAGTCCTTGAGGAAGTCCGGCGAGGTCTCCAGCACCCGGGCGAACTCGTCG
>JBOHHD010000113.1:0-20336 GCA_050700515.1 Pseudonocardiaceae bacterium | reverse complement strand
GAACACTCATCAAACGGGTGGTGTTCACGGAATGCACTCGTATGGGCACTCTCTGGTGCGCTCTACCTCGCTAAGAGAGAGACGCCTTCCCTCATATGGCTCACACCACTTAAGTCAAAGCCGACCCGGATTTGGTTCCCGGGGGTTGGCTGAGCAGCTCAAGACTACGCGCCGCACGCTTGGCCGGGACAGCACGAAACGCCCTCGCTCCTCCGAGTCGAGGGTGGGAGCGTTCGGCGAGACCGGTGGAGTGCGAGCTGTAGCTCAGGGCACCGCTTACCCCTGTAGCTCGCGTGGCCGACGGTGACGTCGAAGGATGGTGCCTCACTGGCATGGCAATCCGCTGCCACCTGGACCGTCCCTTCACGGAAACGGGCGGTCACCGCGCCCAGCACCACGAGCAGCAACTCATCATCGTCGGTGGCCGTTCGCCAGTCTCCCTCAGCAACAACCTTCACTAGATCCACACAATGAGTCGGATAGCCTACCACCTCCACCGACTCAAATGCCTTAAGCGATTCCAAGGAGTCGTACATGTTGAAAAATATTGTTCCAGGCCACATGGTCGGATATCTTGAACTCGATAGTGCCACGGGCCGACGCCGGCTGCGTAGTCACTTCTCTCACATCCATTCGATCATATTGTGTGAATTCTCCTGACATGTACAATGTTAGGCTCTGCTGCCTTGTATCGGAGAGCAACGGAATTAGGCACCAGAGTCTCCCGTGCCCCGGGTGGAGCATGGCGACCTCGTGCAGCAGCACCAGGATCTCCACATTCTTCGATGCCGGTCACCGCCGTAGACGACCAGTTCGGCGCCCACAGGGCTATTCGAACCGGGATGGGTCACCGGCACCCCGGCGCACGATCTCCGGTTCGGATCCGCAGAAGTCGATTACGGTCGTCGGCTCGGTGCCGCAGTCGCCGGAGTCGACGACCGCGTCCACCATGTGGTCGAGTCGCTGCTTGATCTCCCAGCCCTGAGTCAGCGGATCGGGCTCGTCCGGGAGCAGCAGCGTGGAGGACAACAGCGGTTCCTCCAGCTCAGCCAGCAACGCCTGTGCGACGGTGTGCTGGGGAATCCGCACCCCAACGGTCTTCTTTTTTGGGCGCAGCAGCCGACGCGGGACCTCCTTCGTCGCGGGCAGAATGAACGTGTAGCTGCCCGGGGTTGAAGCCTTGATCAACCGAAACACCCTGTTGCTGATGTGGACGAACTGGCCGAGCTGGGCGAAGTCCCGGCACACCAGGGTGAAATGGTGCTTGTCGTCGAGGTCGCGAATCTGGCGAATCCGGTCCAGACCCTCGGAGTTGCCGAGCTGGCAGCCGAGGGCGAAGCAGGAGTCCGTGGGGTAGACGATGAGCCCACCGTTGCGGATCAGTTCAACCACCTGACCGATCGCGCGCCGTTGCGGGTTGAGCGGATGCATGTTGAAGTACCGCGCCATGCGAAGAGCTTAGAATCAAGCTGCCGCGCCATGCAGGCGAACCGCGGTGCGGTGGCAGGGTGAAACTTCGAAGCTCGACACCACGCTGCCCGGGTTCGATCCGGGCCTGGGCTAATTGCGGCTCGCCGCGGATCGCGACGCACGTCAACGACGGTTACTGAGTTTTCGGGCACCACAGGACATCGGGTTTAACCCGGACAGCCGAGCTGATCACCATCGAGCGCGGCTCCCTACAGCACATCCTCGAACGGCGGCAGCACAAGCGCCTCAGCACGCACCACGAACTGGATCACCCTCGGAGGGTCTGCGACCAAGACCTGCTCGGCCTTGCTGCGCAGACTGGCTCGGTCCAGCAGATGCATCCGGCTCCAGTCAACCTCGGCCATCTCGACCTCGTTGAGGTATTCCGCCGAGGACTGCCACCACGTGATGCCACGTCTGACGACGAGCCGATCCCGTATCGCCTCGTCAAGGGAGCGATGGGCAGCCGTTTCGGAGTCATCGATCACCTCCTGCCCAGCGCCTACGATGGCATCGGGCCACACGGCATAGGAGGCCTGAATCGCCTGCCGCCAGTCCCAAGCATCGGCAATGTGCTGGAGTAACCTCGCGTGCTGCTTATCGACAACGTTGAAACTGATGGTCGCCACAGCCAAACCATACCCCCGTCCCCCTGCTCCTGACCTGCACTCCTCATGTACTGGCCAGTCATGGGTGATCGTTGCTGTCGATCCTGTATCTACTCGCACGTTGTTTACTCGGTCTGAGCACTGTGCCGGTCCGGCAAAACCTGACCAAAGATACCGAATTACTGGTGTTGCAGCACGAAAACATCTGTAGGGTACCAAAGCAGTCACCTGCTCTGGTTCGGAACCCGACTGCAACATCGTGAACGTGCTCAGCCAGAAAGTCCAAGGCCGCCAAGATGGAGTTGGTGGACCGGTCCACGAGTATGCCTATGCAGCATGACATGGACGACTTATTCGGCACCCACAGGTGGATGGCCGGCCGAGTACCCCTCCACTACCGCAAGCGACCAGATCCTGGTCCTGACCTGCAATACACCCGAGACACCATCGTCCCCCCGAGGAGCACGGCATGACCGACCCCACTACCACCGACTACGCCAGTCTGACCGGCGGTGAACCTACCCAGCTGACCTGTCACCGTCTGGCCATCGGGGGGACCCAAGGCTCCGCCGCCGGAGCTGCCCGATGACGCCTGACCTGGCGGGTCCGCGGATCGTGCTCGTCACTGGCGGCAACCGCGGTCTGGGCCGTGAGGTCGTCCGTCAGTGCGCCGCCCGCGGCAACACCGTCGTCCTGGGCAGCCGCGACCAGACCGTGGGCGAGCAGACCGCGCGCGAGCTGCACCGCAGCACCGACGGTCGGATCGTCGGGGTGCGGCTCGACGTGACCAATCCAACCGGACTCGATGAGCTGGCCACGCGGCTGCGAGCTGAGCTCGGCCGGGTCGACGTGCTGGTCAACAACGCCGCCGTGCACTACGACACCTGGCAGACTTCCGTCGATGTCGACCTGACCGTGGTCCGCGAGGCGATCGAGACCAACGTGCTCGGTGCCTGGCAGACCACGCTGGCGCTGCTGCCGCTGCTGCGCCGCAGCCCGCACCCTCGGGTGGTGATGGTCAGCAGCGAGGCAGGCTCGCTCGCCTCGATGGGCGGCGGCACCCCCGCCTACCACGTCAGCAAGGCCGCGCTGAACGCGCTGACCCGAACCCTCGCCGGCGACCTCGCCCACGACCAGATCCTGGTCAACGCGGTGTGCCCCGGCTGGACCGCAACCGACATGGGCGGCCGCGGCGGCCGCCCGGTCGCGGCCGGCGCCGCCAGCATCTTGCACGCGATCGACCTGCCCGACAACGGCCCAACCGGCACGTTCACCCGTGACGGCCACCCCGTCCCCTGGTAGCAACCCGGCCGGGTCTGTCGCGTTGACCGATGTGCAGGCGCACCGGCAGCACCAGGGGTTCGACCTCTTTGGACACCGACGGGCACCAGAACAACAACAGCAGGCTCACAGGTCCAGCAGCCTGAGGAAGATCAGGGAGAGCGAGCGGACATCGGCGGGTTCGGGATACTGCTCCCGTTCGGGGTCGTCGCGGGAGCCGTCGTGGTGGGTGACCCCGTTGACGGGGTCGGAGTGACCTGAGCCGAGCTGGGCGGCGTCGGATCGGGTTGCGCACCCGTTGGGGTCCACACGATCGCCACGGCCAGAACCGCGATCAGGACGACGGCGAGCGCGATGAAGACGACAAGGGCCACCTTCTGCTTCCACGTGAACCGCTGGCGGTGTCTCTCGACATCATCAGGTTTCTTCACCCGCCGCGAACCTGTCTCGGTGCCGGACGGTTCGGGCGGATCGGCGACCGCGGCGACGGCCTCCGCACCGGACCGGTCCGTCACGGGCTCCGCCGCGGACGGGTCGACCTCGGCGACGGCATCCGGGCCGGGTCGGTCCGTCACAGGCTCCGGCGCGGTCGGGGCGGCCTCGATGTCGGTGCCTGAGCTGGACGGCAGGCTCTCGAGCCTACGTAATAGGTAGCGCACCTCGGCCGGGACAGTCTCGACGTCGCCGGCGAGTGCGGCGGCGCACCGGCGATCGAGGTCGGCCGGCAGCTCGAGCGTCGGACGCGCCGTGGCCAGGGCACGCAGGCCGAAACGCAGGACGTCCCGGCGGATGCCTTCATCGTGCACGGCCACTGCGTCCGCCAGCCGGACGAACCGCTCCGGCGACGCCTCCGGCACGTCTATGAGCGCGATGGTGAGCGGGCCGACGTCGTCGGGACGGCCGGCTTCCACGAGCAGCCCGACCAGCTCCGCTGCGGCCGAGGGCCACCATCGCTGCGCCTCCGGAGCGAGGGTCTTCAGGTCGTCCAGCAGGTTGTCGCCGCGATCAAGCAGCTTCTCGCGGTCCTGAGCGGAGAGCGAGCCGGACCCCGCGAGGCGCTCCCGCAGGTCGTCCGGCGAGTCCGGGAAGAACTGTGGGTGCGTCTCGGGGGTCAGGTCCAGGGAGCCCAGCCAGTTGCGGGCCGCGACGAGGTCCTCGTGCGACACGAGCGCGACCCCGACGTGACGCAGCGCCACGAGATCGTCGACGATCGCCGCCGGATCATCCGGGTGCCGCATCCGGATCACCGTCGCCAGCCGGTGCCGCCAACCGGTCACCGGCTCGGGGCTCGGCGGGATGCACAGCTCGTTGCGCCCGTCCTTGGCGGCGGCCTTCCACATGCCGGCCAGCAGCGCCTTCTGGATCTCGTCGCCGCCGGTCTTCTCGACGAGATGCGTCCGCGCCTGCTGCGGGTGATCCCTGCCCCACTGTGCAACGACGTCGGCGGAAGCGGCGAGCCGCTGGTGCAGGCGCGGCTGTGCGAGGTAGCCCTCCACCTGCTCGGCTTCGATCGGCAGCTCGGTGGTGCCGATCCAGTCGAGCAACTCACCCATGCCCCTGACTTCGGCGTCGGGCCGGATCCGCGGGCCCGATCCGACCACGTGCTTGGCCAGCCAGACAAGGGCGTTCTCCCGAGCTTTCGGCAGCGTGACGGGGGCGACGCCCGGCAGCACGTGCCGCTTGTCGAGCCATGCGTCGACCAGCTCGGCGTGCCGGGCCTGAAGGGCGCGCAGATCATCGGGCCAACCGCCCGCCACGATCGATTGGTTGGTCGTGGTCGGCCGTTCCAGCAGGCAGGTCCGCCACCAATAACGCGCCACGACATCGTGCGGCAGCGTCGGCAGCAGCCCCGTCAACAGTGCGGCGACGCCCTGAGGATCGTGGTCGAGCGCGATCCGCATCCGGCCCGCCGCGAGGTCGCGCAGCACCCCGTCAGCGACCGCGACGCTGCCGCCGGACGGCACCTCCTGCGATTCCACGTCGACGCGGACCAGCCCGCCGAGGCAGTGTTGGGAGCCCCACGCCCACAGCTCGCCCGGTGACCACGTGGTCGTGTCGCCGAAGACGAACTGGCAGGTGCCCGCGGCCCCGAAGGGTCCGCGGCGCCCCTGCACGTGGAAGCACCAGTACGCCCGCCCGCCCGAGGTGACTTGCAACAGGCCGTGGACGGGGTGCGAGCCGGTGTCGACCTTCGGCTGCTCGACCGTTGACCGGACCAGGGCCGCCGCGACCTCCTGCAGCGCCGCGACCTCGGTGCGCCGTCGGGCCTGGTCGAGCAGGGAGAACCCACGGCCGGTCCGGTCGGCGTACTCAACCAGGACCGGGTCGGGTCTGCCCGTCACCGGTTCGGCGGTCATGGCAGGGCCTTGCGCAGGATTCGCAGCTGCAGTTGGGTGAGCCCCGCGGACGGATCGTCGATCTTCGGGTACTCGCTGTCGCTGGGCTTCATTCGCACCTCGGGAACCGCGTGAGACGGCCCTGACGCAGCGGCCGTCGCAGCCTCGAACGACGGGACAGTGCCCAGCGGCGAGCAGAGGAAGAATCGGACGTCCCGCCAGCGCTGGTTCAGCAACGCGACCACACGCTTGCCGTGCCCGAGGCCACACATGACGCCGCACCCCACCGCGGACATCACCAGGTCACGCATCTGGAGCCGGCTCCCACCGTCCGGCTGCAGGCAGGCCGCCAGGTGCTCGTCGAGCGACGGCACGACCTCCTCGCGTTCGTCGAGCGCCGCCGCCAGGACCTCGTTCGTCAGCTTCACCGTGTCGGCGCCGCCGCCGTGCACGAGTGACCAGAACCGCTCGTGGTGGCTGAAATGATCGAGCAGTGCCGCCGCGAGCTGGTCGACGCGTCGGCGTTGGGCGGCGTCGCGCTGCGGCCCGTCGAACTCGCCGACCTGTAGGTACTCCACGAGCTCCTGCACAGCCACCGAGGCGAGGACCGGATAGTCGCGGTCGATGACGTAGTCGAGGTACTTCGCGATCCCGTCGAGGACCGCGCCGGCGTCGCCCAGGTCGCCCAGGTCGCGTTCGCGCAGAGCCAGCTCCAGAAGGTCGCACTTCGTGATCGCGACGAGGTTGTACAGGGTGCCGCCGACCGGGGAGAACCAGCTGCTGAAGTCCAGCGTGATCTCACTCGCGATGCGGTCGTTGATCTCGTCGCGCGCCTCGATGACGTCGCGCAGTCTCTGCAGGTCGCCGGCTCGGGCCTCGTCCGGGCGGGAGCTGCCCTCGACGATTCGATGGAACTTGGCCTCGTCGCCGAGGGAATCCGACAGGAACCTCTCGAACCGCCGCCCGGAGTGGAACGGGTCGATCACCCATACCAGCTCGGTGCAGTGCTGCAGCATCGGCAGGGTCCGGAGCCCGGTGAAGCCGTGCTGGTTCCGGGTGAACAGCTCACCGGCCAGGTCGGCGACGCAGGTCAGGACCGGCTGACCCGCCTTGCGGGTGCGCAGGAAGATCGGCTGCCGGATGGTCATGCCCCACCGGTCGAAGCCGGATCGGGCGCGTCCCATCACCTTTTTCTGTAGCGCGGCCGCTGTCTCGGTGATCTCATCGGCGATGAAGTCCTGGAGGATCGGGCCCGGCACCAGGTCGTCGATGGCCGTGGCCGGAATCGGCCGGTGCAGGTCGCTCCTACGGGTGTCGCCGTAGTAGGTGTCGAGGGTCTCCTTCGGGACCGACTCGAGGGGGTCGGTCAGCCCGACGCGCTCGACGTGAACGATCCCGCGAGCGTTCGGGTGGTCGCGGCCGGAGGGCGCGAGCGGTTGGTTCAGGGTGCGGACGAGCAGGTAGCTCTTGCCGCTGGCGACCGGACCGATCGCGGCCACGAATGCATGCTGACGCCAGAGGGACAGGTCCTCCGCGCCGGGAAGCAGTATCTCCTCCAGGAAGTAGTGCCCGTTGCCGCACAGCAGATAGACGAACCGGACGTCGTCGGCGACGAAGGGGACCGGTGAGGTCCGCGCGTGTCGGGTGCCGACCGCGGACAGCCGCCAGGCCAGCTGATCGCGTCTGCGGTGGTCGCCCGCGACCTCCAGCCGGAGGCTGGGCGGCCGGTACTCCCTGGTCCTGCGGCTGCGCTCCGGAGGCACACCGAGCAGCTCGTCGCACAGCGGGCACCGACCGCCGCCGGGCGGCTCCGCCGCACGGGTGGCCCGGCGATGGCGCAGTCTCACCGATGCCTCCTCGGACACGGCCGAGCTGTCATGTCGCGGGGCCCAACAGGAGCGCGACCGCGACCGCGGCGACCGCCGGTACCCACACAAGCAGGCCCACCAGGATCCCCATCCGCTTCCCGCTCCTGGCCGCGGCGCGGAACACCTCCGCAAGGTGCTTCTCGACCACGGCCGGCGGCGGCAGGCCGGGCGGGCCGGACGCACCGGCCCAGTTGACGAGCGCCGCCCGCAGGAGAGGCGGGTAGCGCTCGGCCAGTGAGACATCGTCACGCATGGTGTCCTCCTCGGACGGTCACGGTAGCCAACCCAGTGCTCGGGCCGCGTCGGCGGCGAACAGGGCGAAGACCGCAGCGCCAGCCATCCCCACGCCGAACGCCCAGTGCCTGCGGGATTGCCCGAAGACCCGGTCAGTGTGCGCCTCGACCACCTCGTGCAGCTCCTTCAGCGCCCCCGTGCGGTTCGGGTACTTGCGGGCGAGATCCTTCCGAATGGCAGCGAAGGCAGCGGCGTACGCCCCGCGGTAGCGGCCGGGGGACGTCGAGCCGTCGGCGGACAGCGGCGCGTTCGCCTGCGCGATGACCCGGCTCAGCCACTTCGCACACGTCCACCCCTCGCCGTGCACCACCTTGACGTCGAACGGCTCGACCAGCAGGTCGACCAGGCCCTGCCAGCGAAGGTCCTGTGGCCACTTCCCGCGCAGCGCGCTGCGCAGGTCGGCCCCGCCGTCGATCGTGCGGGTGCCGGGCTCGCCGCGGGCGGCCTCCCCCACCCAGGCGCTGCCGACCACCGCGCCCAGCACCAGCAGACCGAAGCCGAATCGGTCGTGCTCGACGATCTGCTCTGCGAGCAGCACGGGTCCGTCGATGCGCCCCGGCGGGTTGTCGCGCAGCATCTCCTTGGTGGCGTAGGGCGGCGTGAACGGGAGCCAGGTCGGCTGAGAATCCAGCTCGGTGACCGAGTCGCCGTCGACGAGGACATAGTCGCCACCCTTCTTGCGGTAGTTGTCGGGCTTGAGGTCGCAATGAGCGATGCCGCGCCGGTGACACTCGTCGAGCGCGGTGGCCATGGCACGGAACCTCGTGAGCTGGAAGAGTGCCGGGCCGTCGGGCTCGCGCTCGACCGTCCGCTGTCCCAGCTCGGGCGAGGCGACCACGACGAAGCAGTCCGAGAGCGCGCCGCCGGGCACCCCGAACCACTCGCCGAACAGGCCGTCGAGACGGTCCAGATCCGGCGGGGCGCCGATGTTCGTGGGGTCGGGGGCATCGCGCAGCTGGTGGCGGAGGTCGATGACGTGCACGGGCGCGATGCCCCAAGGCGGCCGGCCCAGGTTCCCGCCGCTGTTGACGATGACGTCGCGGATGGCGCGAGCCTGCCGGGTGAAGGTCTCGCGCAGGAATTCCGCGTGCTGCGGGGTCACGGTGCGGAAGATCTTGACATGCCACTCCCGGCCATCGAACCCGACACCGGAACTCGTCGCCTTGGCGTAGAGGGCGTGGGCGGGTACGGCCATGAAGCCCTCGCGGAACTGCGGAGCCTTCACCCGGAAGCCCCGTTCCATCGGCCGAGTGCCGATGTCCGGCGCGGCGATCTTCAACGTGCCACGCTCGGTCCCGACCTCGATCACGGCCTCATAGGTGTCGGCGGAGCCGACGACGCGGCCCGGAGTGAGCTCCAGCGGCTCATCCCGCCACGGAGTCAGGAGGTAGTCGATGTCGGTCCGGTTCTTTCCCTCGACGAAGGACAGCCGGCCCGCTGAACGGACCGAATGGTGCGTGAGCTCCCGGCCATCGAGCAACACCGTGACGCCGCGACGAGCGCCGGTCGGCCGAAGCTCCAGCTCGCCGTCCCACAGCCGCAGCTCGATCAGAGGCTTGCGGGACACACCCTTCAGCTTCGCGGGGATCACGATCTCCGTGCGGTGATCGCGGCCCTCCTCCAGACGACGCACCGGCACCCAGGTCTCGGCCGGGGAAAGCAGGGAGGACAGCGTGACCTCACCGCAGCGCAGCGTCAGCAGCTCCCGCTCGGCGAGCCCGATGCGCGTCGCCTCGTCGGGTGGGGTCATCGGTTCGTCACGAAGGGACGCCTTGACGTCGTATCCCGGCGTCACGGTGGCCAGGGTCGGGTCGACGGGCAGGATGAAGGTCAGCACGGTCCACTTCTCGCCGGCGACCCGCTGCGCGTCGGACCGCAGCACCGCGACATCGTATTCGGACAGCGGGACGTGGGTCTGCACGTGCAGCACCACGTTGCGGACCCTCTTGGCAGGGGGCAGCGCCGCGCAGTATCGGAGCACCTCCGCCTTCGCCGCTTCGATGACCCGGTCCGCGTACGTCCGGTCGGCTGACGTCGTCATCCACGCTCCTCGATCACGGCGTCGAGCACCTTCTTCAGCACTTCGCGGGCGCGCGCACCACCGGTCCCGTCCCGCTCCCCCGCCTCCAGGACGAGCGCGAATGACACCGGTCCGGACCCCGGGTCCACGAACCCGACGAGCCAGGCGTACTCGCGCACGAACGCCTTCCGCGGAATATCCTGCGGGTCGACGCCGGCGTACACGACGTGGGTCCCGGTCTTCACGAACACCGTCCGCCCGTCGGGCCTCACCAGGCGCCGGGCCGTGCACCCCTGGCACTCTGACGCGGTGCTCGCCAGCGCCTCGCTCAGCTCGGCGGCCACCTCCGGGCTCAGCGGGTTGGTTCGAGTGCCGCGCACGGGGACGGTCTCGTCGGAGCCCAGCTCGCGCAGCTCCGTGGCCAGCGTCGGCTGCACGGCCTCGCCTCCGTTCGCGATCGTTGCCATCACGGAGGCCATCTGCAGTGGCGTACTGCGCAGGGCGTCGCCGCCGAGCGCGATGTTCCCGATCGCAGAGCCTTCCGCAGCGCGGGGCACGACGGATGTCAGTGCGAAGTCGGTGGCGGCGAGGGCGGTGTCCGCCCTGGGCTCCCCGTCGACCGCGAACCCCATGTCGACGGCCATCTCGCGGATCGCATCCCAGCCGAGTTCGTCCGCGAGCCGGACGAACGCCGTGTTACACGACACGGCGAGCGCCATCTGCAACGTGATACGTACGGCCCCGGACGGCAGGCAGGCGACGCCGCCCGGGGTGCCGTTGCCACCGAAGTTGTCGATGACCCGGCCGCCGGGCAGCACGGAGCGCAGCGGTGCGGCGATCATGCTCTGGGCGTTCTCGTCAGGATGCGCGCGCAACCATGCCGCCGCCACGACGACCTTGAACGTCGAGCCGGGCTGGTACAGCCGCGCCAGTGCGCGGTTCGTCCGCTGGTCCGGACGTTCCAGGAGCTCCGGCACCGGCCCGGTGCCACCGTCGGAGATGTAGCGCTCGTTCTCGGCGTCCTGTACTGCCTTCCGGTCGGTGGCCCGCTCGTCGCGGAGGTACCACCGCACACACCGGTCGTTGTTGTCCCGGATGTTCGGCCGTACGTCACACATGCCGTCCGGCGCAACAACGATGCTGCCGTCCGGCTGCCGCAGCCCGTACCGCTCGTATTCCCGGATGAAGCGATTGGCCTGGTCGTCGGTCAGACCGGCGGGCGGTAGCGACACGGCGACGGTGGCAGGCGTGCTCGCGGCGGCAAGGATGTGGCCCGACCGGGCGTCGAGCACGACCAGCCCGCCCGCCAATGCGGGCACCGAGGCGCTGCTCGCCTCGGCGGCCAGCGCCTCGGTGGCCACGGTCTGAAGTCCCGGATCGATGGTGAGCTCGGCCAGGCCGTCGGGCCGGTCGCTGCGCAGGTGCGGGGTGAGCCGGTCGGACAGGGTCACCGGCGCCGCGCCGCGGAAGGCGTCCGGTAGCGCCAGCTCGGCCAACCCCGGCCCGCCACCGGGCACCGTGAGGATGCCCGCGAGCTCGGCCGGGTCAGGCCCGGTGCCGGTCGTGCGACGCCACGCACCACCCTGGTTGGTGACGAACCGGCTGCCATCGGGAAGGCCGACCTCCAGGCGCGTCCGCCCGTAGGCGATCAGGTCCGTGCTGCACTCCGCCGGGTTGACGAGGGGCTTGTCAGCACTGCACAGCGGCCGATTCGGCGGGTAGCGGCCGTACGGCAGCAGGGTCGCCGTGAGCAGCGCGACGACCCCGACGAGCACGATCACCATGGGGCCGCGCGCGCTCGGTGCGTGGGGCGGCGTGCGGGCGGAACCAACGGCCGGTACGTCGGACGGGGCGTGGTCGTGGTAGGCGACCGCCAGGGCGAGGATGATCCCGGCCGCCAGCGCGAGGGTCGACTGACCGCCCCGGGACAGTAGCGGCGCCGTGATGCCGGAGTGGGGCACCCAGTTCAGCGTCGCCGCGAGGACGAAGGCGAACTGCCCCAGGATCGACGCAGCCAGGCCCGCGGCGAACAGGCGGGAGCGATCGGCCGGCGGTGGCAGGGCCGAGTAGCCATCGCTACGGCGGCGTTGCCACCAGACGGCGCGGGTGAGCGCGACCGCGAGCAATGCGAGCAGCGCACCGAATCCCAGCACGACGATCCCGCCCAGCTTGTTCCACACCGCTGCCAGCACGAAGTCCGTGGTCTGCAGGGGGACGAGCTGCGATGCGGTGTCCGACAGGCCTCGTCCCCAGATTCCGCCGTCAGCGACCGCGGCACCGGCCTTCGCCACCTGGGATCGATTGCTCGCCTCCGCGGGAAGCAGCCGGCGCACGCACACCGCCGCACCGTTCGCCGTCTCGGTGACCTCCTTCGGAGCCCCGAGCTCGTCCACCGGGTCGCAGTCGTAGTTCCAGACGTACTGCCAGGCGTCGCGGGCCACCTCCATCCGCACCTGCACGTAGTCGGTGTTGATCGCGGTGCCGAGGAAGATCAGGATGATGACGACCGGAATCCTGAGGTCCCGCAGGAACACCCGTCTGGTGATTCGCTCGACCTGACGCCGTTGCGCTGTGTCAGAGCCGGGCGGTACCCGGCGCACGGCCTCGTCCCGCAGCGCGCACCACGACATGCCGAGGGTTCCCGCGAAGACCGGGATCAGCGGACCGAGATCGCGCCGCGCGGTGCTGGCCGCCGCCACGAACAGGAACAGGCCGGCCGGATAGATGAGCCGGCGGTCGCGGTACCAGGGGACCAGTGCGGTCGAGGTCGTGCTGGCCGTGACCACGAAGCGGGCGACGACGATTGCGAGCACCCAGAAGTAGAGAATCTTGCCGTACTCCGGCGTCGCGAGGCCCAGGAACGTCAGCTGGTTGTCTCCGCCGAGCACCGGCGTCGCCGGCAGCAGGAACATCAGCACGATCAGGGCCACGACACCGACCGCGGGCAGCGGCCCCGCCAGCCGTGGGGCCCGCACCGTCCACCGGCGAAGCCGGGCCGTCCGGGTGACCGCCAGGAACACACCGGTGATGCCGACCGCGGGCAGCAGTACACCGAAACCGCCCGCCTGCAGCGCCTCGGCGGCAAAGGCATCGCGCGGCGGAGCCTCCGGCGACGGAACCACGGTGAGGCGGACCACCAACAGCCAGTGGAACTCCAGCGCGACGAGCAGCGCCAGCGCCGTGGCGACGGTCGGTCCGGCGACCGTCTCGTCACCCCGAGCAGCGTGCATCCGGCGCAGGGTCGTCAGGGCGAGCGCGGCAAGTCCGTAGACAACGGCGACCACGACCAGTAGCCACACCAGGTTCGTCGCCCCGCTGGCCGCGAACGCGACGGCAAGCAGGACCAGCGGCCACGCCGCGAGGGCGACCGGCGTGCGGAGCGCCTGCCATGCGGAGTCGCGCCAGCCCACGTCGGGATCGACGGGAAGCTGGAGGCGGCCGGTGAGGAAACCGAGTACGGCAACCAGTGCAGCGCCGAACGCGGCGACCGTCACCAGCGGTGACACATCGATACCGGCCACCGGCCTTGACCTCCCACAACTGACAGCCGGCCGGTGGTACTCGTCCGGATCACCCGATCACGCGCGACAGCTGCCAACCGTTTCCGGACGTGGTCCGCCCCAGGCAGCTGATCACCGTCTCGCGGGGATGCGCTCGCGAGACGGTGACAGTCGACGTCTCGCTTCGGCGTGTCCGATCGTTACAATCCGCGCCGACGTCGTTCGGGTGCCGGAGACGTTCGGTGCAAGGCCGGTCACGCCCTCCGGCCCAGCCTGAGCCAAGCCCTGTGAGCTGGGACTTCCTACCGGGGTTGTGAGTGCCGAAAATCCCATCCCTGCGCTGTGACCTGCGGTGGGCATCGGCCGGTCACCCCAGGCACGATTCTGTGATGGCATCGCTTCGGGTGAGCAGGAAATGAACCTACCCCAACCCAGGCGTGCTCTTACTGCTCGAGGATGCCCTCACCATGCCGATGGAGCAGATTTCCACAGAGAACAAGAAGTGGAGCTATAAGGAAAAAACAGAGCGAGCCGTTCGAGCCCGGCCACCGTGTTAGGAGCATCGATAATTCGTCGCATCCTCAAGCGTTTGAGAATACCCCTAACCTCGACTCAGTACAACGAATCTGATGATAGTATCACAAAGTTCAAGCACCTCGTCCACGATCGAGCTGGCCAGTTCGCCGACTCACTCGATGTCGTCCTCACCGATGCGGGCATCACCATCGTGAAGATTCCTTCCCGATCGCCGAGTAAAAATTGCTTCGCCGAGAGATTCATACTCACCGTCAGATCCGAACCCACCGACTCTTTTTTATCTTCAGCGAGCGACACCTGCGAACAGTAGTGCCAGCTACGTCCGGCACTACAACGGCCAACGACCGCACCGTGATCGTCAACTCCATCCGCCACAGCCGAACTACTCCATCACAGCCCTCAGTGACAAGCAGATCAAACGCTTACCAGCCATTTGGGAGGAATAATCAACGAGTACGAACCCACAGCTAGAGTACGAATCCACAGCCTAAAACCGCATATCAGCATCAGCGCCTGAGTTCTGAAACCCCACAAATTCAGGTCGCTCCGCCGGTCGGGGCCGGCCACGGTGGATGGCAGTTCTGCCTCAGCAATGCCTCTGAAGCATTGTTGTACACCCCGTCGGCGATGGTGTCGCCCATTATGGACCACCCATCGGATCGGGGCCACTGGTAGCACTGGTGCTGCGCGAAGTAACCGCCTGCCGATTCCGGGTCATCAAAATCACAGACACCGTCCGTCTCGATGCAATAGCGAATGAACTGAATTTCGTTAAAGTCCATGCGCCCCGGCCCGTATGAAACGTACCCGCCGAACGGTGACGGCGCACCCGCGCCACGCGGAATCACCGCACTGACCCCTCGTCCCGGCGGTCCGACTGGCTGCATCGGATCCGCAAAGAATTTCGCGGTAAACCGGGACTGATTCACCTCGAGGTTTCCATCGGCAATGTCGTTGAGCACCATGTTCGCGACGATTGCGCCTTGCGAGTACCCCACGACGGTGAACAGGGCGCCCGGATTTTCGTGACCCTCACTGTAGGTATCCGTGACCACGTGCTTGGCCTCCTCATAGCCCTGTGCCACACTCTGGTCCATAGGTGTCTGGTCACAGGGGGACGGCAATCCTGGAGCGCCGGCCGGATAGTGCACGACCCGTCTGATACCACCCCGCAGCCAAGCGTCCTTGTACACGGTCGCGTTGCCATCGCAGGTACCACCGATGAGGATGTAGTAGTGGGTCTCCTCGGTTTGCGCCATTGACACCGTCGCACCGAGTAATCCGGCGACAAGAGCGGTGACAACCATGCCGACCATTGCAGTGTGTCTGGGCTTCTTCATGCTATCCCTCCCCCATTTCCACACGGAATCGTTCACACCGTAGATACTTTCGTACTACCCTCGGTTACCGGCCGGTCATCACCCAAACGTGACTCGACGTGATGTTTCCTAACCAGAGAGGGCGGTCTCTAACGGTCAGTGCACCAGGATGAGATAATTTCTGGTCGATCGCTTGAGGAGGGGACAGGGCGACTCGAGGGACTGTGCTGCGCATCGAAGAGCGCGAGAAAATATCGCGATGAATTGTAGCCGAAGAGTCCGGGCGAGAGATCACACGGCGACCTGGCCGCCACTTCACGGTGATCAACCGAGAAGTGGCTCGCAATGGTGGGCGATTCGCCTATCGGGCCTCCGAAGCACAGCAGAACGCAGTCGCATCGACAAAAAGGCCGAAAGGTCGCAAAGTGGAAACCGACCCATTACTGCTGGCCGAAGTCAATAAGGGCCTGACCCCGAAATGGTCACCGCAACAGATCTCCGCCAGACTGAAGAAAGACTTCCCCGACAATGAGGCGATGCGGATGTCGCACGAGGCTCTGTATCAGGCGTTGTTCGTCCAAGCCAAGGGTCAGCTCAAAGCTCGGCTCATCGGCCGGCTGCGCACCGGCAAGACCCGTCGCGTCAGCCGGGCCGAGCGGCGTGCCGTTGCAGTGAACAAGCAGGCCATCCTCGACATAATCATGATTACCGAGCGGCCGTCCGAGGTCGCCGACCGGGCCGTGCCCGGCCACGGGGAAGGAGACCTCATCATGGGGCAGGGAAATGCCTCGGCCATTGCGACCCTCGTCGAAAGAACCAGCCGATTCATGATCCTTCAGAGACTACCCTATGACCATACTGCCGAACACATGGCTTATGCTCTCACCGCCGCGATGAATCGCCTGCCCGCGCTGCTCAAAAGCTCCTTGACCTGGGATCAAGGCCGGGAGATGGCCCAGCATGCGAAATTTACCACGATCACCGGGATCCCCGTTTTCTTCTGTGACCCGCACTCACCGTGGCAACGAGGTACGAACGAAAATACAAACGGCCTGCTTCACGAGTACTTCCCCGAATGAACCGACCTATCGGGTTACAACCAGGACTACCTCGACGCGGTCGCCTTCGAGCTCAACAGAAGGCCCCGACAAACCCTCGACTGGCTCAAGCCCTCTGAGAAACTCAACGCTATACTACTGGAAGCCGGTGACGCACTGACCGCTTGAAATCAAGTAGTAGTATCGAGTGCGATTCAGCCAAGCTGTACGCAATCCTCGCTGCCCCGCAGTTGCACCAGCCCATGCAGGTCGAGACAGCGATGGGCGTCGCGATCGTGCATACCGTGGCTGCTGAGTTGGAACTCTCGCAGTGTCGAGTCTCAGGACCTGCGTGACAGGTCGGTATCAGGACGTGCGTGACACTCCGCCGAGTGTTGGTGGAGATCAGCGTGACGGAGCAGCGGTATCGGGCTGTGTTGGAAGTGTGGGCAGGATCGACGGTTACTGACGTGGCGGCTCGTTTCGGTGTCTCACGGCAGGCGGTCCATCGGTGGCTGGCCTGGTATGACGAGCATGGTCTGGCGGGGTTGGCCGATCGCTCCAGCCGGCCTTTGTCCTCACCGAAACAGACCGTTCCCGCGGTCGAGGCGCTGATCTGCGAGCTCCGCCGAACTCATCCGCGCTAGGGCGCTCGTCGGGTGCTGTTCGAGTTGCAGCGGACGAGTTGCCCTGGGCCGATTCCGTCGCGGATCACAGTGCATCGGATCCTGGTCCGGCATGGCCTGGCCAATGAGCGGCCTCGCCGTCGCCGCCGTGAGGACTACCGGCGGTGGGAGCGTGGCCGTCCGATGGAGCTGTGGCAGATGGACATCGTGAGTGGGGTCCGCCTGATCGATGGGTCGGAGGCGAAGGTGGTAACCGGGCTGGATGACCATTCCCGGTTCTGTGTCATCGCCGCAGTGGTCCCGAAGGCCACCAGCCGGGCGGTCTGCGTCGCTCTGGCGGCTGCGGTGCGCGAGTACGGCATCCCGGAGGAAGTGCTCACGGACAACGGTAAGCAGTTCACCACCCGATTCAACGCTGGTGGTGGGGAGGTGATGTTCGACCGGATCTGCCGAGAGAATGGCATCACTCATCAGCTCACCAAGCCCGCGTAGCCCGACCACGACCAGCAAGGTCGAACGGTTCCATCTGAGCCTGTGCCGCGAGCTGCTCGACGAGCATCCATCGTTCGCCGCTCGCTGGCCGAAGCTCAGCAAGCAATCGACGAATTCCGGCACGACTACAACGCCAACCGGCCGCATCAGGCCCTGGACATGGCGTTTCCCGCTGATTGGTTCCGCCCGGTGCCGGGCGACGGCGTCACGCTGAACTGCCACCATCGCTGACCACTGTCGTCGACGCGCCGGCCATGCCGACACCATCTCCCGCCCTGCCTGCTGCAACACAAGCCGAACCCCAAGCCACCACGGTCGGCGTCGCCGTCGAGGTGATCCGGACTGTTCCTGCGTCCGGCAACCTCGGCATCTGCGGGCAGCAGTTCTGGCTCGGCCCCGCTTGGCCGGGCGGAAGATCACCGCATGGGCCGACACCACTGTCGTTCACCTGCTCCTGGACGGTGTCCGTCTCAAGGCCGTTCTGTCGCGGCTGAGCGATGCTCACCTGCACCAGCTACTCGCCGGCGACGGCGAACCAGCCGGACTACCACCGATCAGCACCGGCCGAGCCGGCATTGGCGCCGCCGTCGAACTCGAGCGAACCATCAACGCCGCCGGTCTGCTCGCCTTGACAGGACGCCAGCACCCGGTGGGCTTCCACCTCGCCGGGCGCAGAGTGACCGTCCGTATCGACCACGGCATGCTGCATCTGCTCGGCGCCGACCGGATCGTGCTGCGCTCGATGCCGAACCCGCTCAGCCCCGTCGAGGTAGCCCGGATCCGTGACGCCCGACCCGCAGACCCGGCACCGGCTCCGACCACCACAGGGTTACGTGTCGAACGACGGGTCAGTTGCCGCGGGAGCATCTGTATCGCCCGGCAGAAAGTCCAAGTCGGTATCGGTCACGCCGGGCGCACCGTCACCGTCGAGGAAGCCGACACCACCTTCCGTGTCTACGACGGTGACCAGCTGCTCACCGAGGTTCTGCGCACCAGCACGAGTCAGATCGCCCGCTTCAAGGTCCGCAAGCCCAAAACTTTCCAACCACCGCAACAATAGTCACTCCGTGTGACACCCGGTAGTCTCGACCAATTGTGCAGACGCGCACTTCTGCCGAATTGAGTGCACTTCCGTCATGAGCGGGCTGGGTGGCGCTCCAGCGGCGTTGCCGGGCGTCGACGCTGGCCGGGGTAAGCGGCGCACGGGACAAGGATCTGGTCGTTGCGGCGGGACAGCCGGGCCACGATCTGGGTGACCCGGGCGGGGTGGCGTGGGGCCGTTCGCTTGGGTGCCGGCCGATTTGGGCTACGGCGGCCGTGAGCTCGGCGGTCGTCCATTTGGCGAGCTTCGCCCAGCACTCGCGTGGCGCGACGACCTCCGGGAGAATGGCGGCGCACTCGACGGCGTTCGGGCCTTGCCGGCAAAGGAAAAGAACTTCTCGTTCCGTGGCTGCATTCGTAGGCCGATGGGACATCCTCCCGGGCCAACGACGTGTACCGCCGTACGTGGCGCACCGCCGCTTCGCAAGAAGGTGGTCAGTTCCCAGCGGACGACAAAGGCAAGGAGATCTCACTCCTTGCCACTTTTAACGTATAACGCACCGGGGGGCTTGCGGCAAGACCCGGGTCAGGCCGCAGAATCGGCGGCCGGACCAAGAACGGACGAAGACATGGGGTCACGACGTGCGTGTGTTGTTGTCGACGGACGGGGGACGCAGTGACGAACCGCTGGTGGGACTGGCGGCGCGGTTGCGGGCGCTGGGCGCGGAGGTGCGCGTGCGCGCGCCGCGCGACTGGTCGGGGGGGAAGGCAGCGAGAGATGAGGACGTGCCGAACAAGAGGTTCGATACTGCGCGAGACGCCGGTGATTCGACCGGTCAGTTCAGGGCAACGGAGCACGGCCGCCTCGGAGGTATCGCGATGATCGAGCAGTCCGTGTTGGGTCTTCACGAGGTTGACGAGATGCAGGTCGCGGTCGTCGGCGGCAAGGGCGCGCACCTGGGCGGACTATCGCGGATCGACGGCATCCGCGTGCCGGCTGGCTTTTGCGTGACGACGGACGCCTTCCGACGGATCATGGCGGAAGCGCATGCGATCGACGATCGGCTCGATCAGCTGTCGCGCCTGGACCCGGACGACCGGGAGGCGATCCGCACGCTCAGCGCGGAGATCCGCCGCACCCTCGAAGAGATCGCCATCCCTGGCGATCTCGCGGCGGCGATCACCCGCGCTCTTGCCCAGCTCGGCGAGCAAGCTGCCTACGCCGTCCGATCCAGCGCGACGGCGGAGGACCTGCCGACGGCCTCCTTCGCCGGCCAGCAGGACACGTACCTGAACGTCGTGGGCCCGGCGGCGATCCTCCAGCACGTCAGCCTGTGCTGGGCCTCGCTCTTCACCGAGCGGGCCGTGACCTACCGCCAGCGGAGGGGCGTCGACCACCGGAAGGTCCAGATGGCCGTGGTCGTGCAGCAGATGGTCTTTCCGCAGGCGGCCGGCATCCTGTTCACGGCCGACCCCGTCACGTCCAACCGGAGGGTCGCCTCCGTGGAGGCCTGCTTCGGCCTCGGTGAGGCCCTGGTCTCCGGCCGGGTGAACGGGGACGTCTACACGGTGCGCGACGGCGAGGTCGTGGCTAAGGCGGTCGGCACCAAGCAGCTCGCCATCCACGCCTCGCCGGCGGGTGGGACGCAGGAACAGGCGATCGACCCGGAGCTGCAGGACCAGCCTGCGCTGACGGATGCGCAGGTCGTGCGGCTCGCGCAGCTCGGCCGGCGGATCGAAGCGCACTTCGGCCGCCCCCAGGACATCGAATGGTGCCTGATCGACGACGGCTTCCAGATCGTCCAGAGCCGGCCGATCACCACGCTGTTCCCCATCCCCGAGTCCGGCGACCGGGAGAACCACGTCTACGTCTCCGTCGGTCATCAGCAGATGATGACCGACCCCAT